>CAZISP010000026.1:0-8804 GCA_964541955.1 uncultured Lachnospiraceae bacterium | reverse complement strand
GATTGGCTTAAATTTATAGGTATTGATATTGTTCCTAATTTGGTGTAATTATTTGCTTGTGCCCCCTCTGTCTCGTTGCTTTGATATAATAGCGTCAAATTAAAACAAAGGAGAAAGCAATATGAACAGAATTAAAGAACTTGTAGAGCTCTGCAACGGCGCGGAGAGGTTCAGAATTTCGATGATGCTGAATAACGCAGCGTACTACGTTCGCTCAGTGGTCACTATGGAGGTTGTTGCGGCACAGATTTGTGAGTATGATCCGGAGGGATTCCGAGAAGAACGCGAGTCAACAGACCGCACACGATCAAACAATCACAATGCCTTTATTTCGTCGGTAGATGCAGTCAACAAGATCTGCGATGCTCACGGTGTTCCTCGCATCTACACCTACAACACTGAACACATAGCATACGGCGACTTCGCAATGGAGCTTGTTGCGGACATCTTTGCAAAGCGTCACTAAAGAAAACAAAAAAGAATATTTGCTCGGACACCCTTATGTCCCCTTGATTTGGTATCATATAGATACAAAGCAAGGGGACATGTTTATTAAGGAGGCTGTGCTGTGAAATATTCAAAAACCAACAGGTTATTGACCACCGTGCTTTTGCCGGTTTGGTGGATGGCTGATAAAATGGAAAGTCCCTTGAGAAAAGCAAGGTACAAGAAACACAATGATATACTAGACAATATGGAACGCTTATATCGGCTAAAAAAACGGGGTATCTTAAACGATTCGGAATATACGGAATTAAAAGAAAAACTTAAAAAGCAGATAGGAGAATAAATTATGCTTATTTCGACAGGAATCTTAGCGGGGGCAGCTACATTTGCAGTCTATTTCGGGGCGACTATGCTTGCTATTGATAAGAAACTTAAGTATTACAACATCATTATTGATACGACAAACAAGGAAATAAGAATAAAGTGCAATGCAGAAAAGATCTCACTTGAAAATTTCAGAGTGTATACTCGATTAGAACATGGCGAGATTTATCTCTACACGAAAGGTTCTGAGGTGTTAGAGAAATCAGGCGATATTGTATCGGTCAATCACAAATATTGCCTCAAAAACATCAACGCAAATGACGCAAGTAAAATGACATGGACTGTAGAAGAAAAAGAACTGGTGGTAACGATTCCTTTGAGTGTGATTGATAAAAACATACGTGTGAGGAAAATAAAATAATCTTAAGGAGGATGACGATGAATTGCCCTTTTGATATATATGAATATTTCAATTCACGCGACGTTGCTGAGCATTGCCACGATATGAAACACGAATTCACAGCTATGGAAGCCGCTTACGTTGTATGGCACAGCAAGCACCATACGCTGGCGGACAAACACAAGGCGTGGCAGATGATAATTGATGTAATGCCGGACGAAATTTTTTCACATACAATGGGGGAAAGCTTACACGATTTTTTGAAAGAACACGTACAAGCGGAAAAAGAAAAAATAAACGACTTTTGTTCTTCTAGAAAAAACTGCATATATTCCGCTATGGAAGAAATCGATGATGGATTAGCTTGTTTGCCCTTTCCACCCTATGATAATCTTGAAGATTGTCTGAATAATATCGCAGACCTTTTGAAAAACGAGGAATACGACCGCATTTTTATCGGAAGACAGTCGCTTAATACTTACGACGTTGATGATGTAGTTTCTTTCAATAAGGACCTTGAAATCTGCTCATACAGCACAAGTGGTGAATTTCACAATTTGGATATCGATCACTTCGTATTTTCGAAAATGCATGACTATACTGATATTCCCGTGAATTTTAAGCGCGGTGATATCGTTGCGATAAAAAGTAATGTTGTCACCGGCCTATCAGAGCCTGCGGTATTGGATGAAATCGCTACTAAGGACTGCGGAATATGTACAAAGGTTTTACAGCTAAGAAACGGGATAGTCGAGAGAGTCGTTGGACCGACATATATAAACCTGCAACACTATAACGCCAATATTTTGGAAGATTTCATCCTTATAAAAGCTCTCAGCGCATATTACAAAAATGAAATCGGTATAGCTGACCTGCTGCATATTCATGAGTACAGTATTAACAATACCGATGAGTATTTGGAGCAAAAAGTGTCTGCTATATTGAACAAGATCAACCTTGTCAAAGAATAATTTGTTGTTTCAGAAAGCGATTGGAGGAAGCAGGAAAATGAATTGCCCTTTTGACATATACGAATATTTCAATTCTCGTGACATTGCAGAACACTGCCGCAACATCAATTATAAGTTCTCTGCAATCGAAGCCGCTTACGTTGTATGGCACAGTAATCATCATACGCTGGCGGACAAGCACAATGCATGGGAAAAGATCATTGACACCATGCCGGACGAGCGGTTCCATCCGAATTGGGACTTTAACGGTCATACGTTACATAGTTTCCTACGAACATATATGCAATTGCAGAATGAGTTTATCGAGGATTTCTGTAAATCGAAAGACAAATACGTTTACACTTATTCATCGCTCTACCGATATGATGACTGCTACAGTCCCGATGATATCTTCTATGACAGTTACGAAGCAGGAATAAAGTCCATCAAGATGAAGCTGGAGGAAAACGAGCGCGGCAATCTGACCCGACTTATGAAGGTCAAGGACATGATGCTGGAGGCTCAGATCCGGAACGATTAAATAAAACAGGTGAGAGCCTCGGGCCCTCACCTGTTTTGCATGAAAGTTTTGGTCAAGCTTTTTCAAAAGCTTGCGCGGTGGAGGCTGCGTAAGCCTCCTCGCCGTCCGCAGACGGCGAAAGCCTTTTCGGCGTTTCTTTTTGTGAGCTTTTTCTTTGCGCCTTTTGCCGCCAAAGAAAAAGCGGACGTTGATTTTCAACGGAATAAACAATCTGTTACTCAGACAACAGATGACGATAATTTAATCACCCCCGCCCGAAGGCGGGGGTTTTGAATTTCTCAGAAGAATCCGTCTCCTATGTTGACATCAATGTCGCCGTTGGAAACGGCAAGAAGCTCAAGCGCGTCTGCGCTTATTACCTCCACTTCGGGAGATGTATACGTGGTTTTCATATCGTTACTCCTCTCTGTTCTGAACCAGGTCAAGCTCAAAGGTGCGAACGCTGTCCTCACCCAGGCAGGCGTTTGTGCCTACGAGGTGGTTTGCAACGTACACGGTCTTGCCGCCGTTTGTGAAATAAAGTCCTGTAGCAACGCCAACGCCCGCCTTAGTATAATATTCCTGAGGGTTTGTCAAAACAGCCTGTACGGTGGTGCCATCCTCTCGTGTTTCGGAATGGAGAAGAACGTTACTGTTATGCATATGTCCGCAGAGAACGAGCACGATGTTTGAATAAGGAAGCACAAGTTGCTCACGGAGACTGGGTGCGCCGGCTTTCTCGAGAAGAGATCCGTCATTATCAAGATATCCGTGACAGGACAGGATAACGTTATAATCGGAATGCTCCGCAAGTACCCCCTTAGCCCAGTCTAACTCTTCCTGTGTGGGAACATATCCCATGCCGAGGAACAGGAACTTCTGACCGCCCATTTCGAAGCGGTAATAATAGCTCTTCATGGTGCCGTCAAAAGAGCCGTTGTTTTCGTCCTGCTCGAAAACAAGATAACTCTTATAGTTGTTGGGGTCGGATTCAACACCCTCCTCCCTCAGATCAGATTCGTAGGGCTGGGTCAGAACGTCGTGGTTTCCGAGGACGGGGAAGTGCTTAACGACCTTGTCGGCCAGCTTGGCAAATGCCACCTTGGCTTTTTCCCACTCGGCAATAATATTGTTGTGAGTAATATCTCCAACGCCTATAATAGCCTGGATTTTCTTGCTTTCGATATTGTTTGCGAGCCAATCGTAAAGAGCGTAGTAAGGCTCGACCTCATCATCGTTTACCAGAGTCTGAGTGTCACCGATCACCATCAGCGAGTATTCGTAATCCTCGGGAATGTCAAGCTCATCCAGGGTCAGGTAAGTCTCTGCTTTCCAGGAAAGGTTGGACTTGCTGGCGCTCAAATCCTCGTAGACGGGAAGACCGTCAACGTCAAAGCGATAGCAGAGCACCAGATCGTCCTTCTCGGGATTTTCAAGCTTCTTGTAGTCTACCGCTACCTCTTCCGCCGTTCTGACGTCGGAATATGCACAGAAGGAGGCTATCTGTCCTTTGAACGGACGAGTCATTGTGGAATTCCATGTGTATGCAGATCCAAGGCAAAGGTGACCGGAATTACCTGTAAACTCAATATTGTTGATGGCTGTAAGCTGCTCGTCTGACATGGTCTTGGTTTCGGACAGCTCACCGTTGATATAGAAGCGGAATTCCTTTGCCTCGGTATCAATGGTTAGTGCGATATGTACCCATGTATTGAGGGTTATCTTTGAGCTCGAGAAGGAAACCGAGCTTGCCGAAGTATCGCCGAAAAGAACGGTGGGAACGGTTTTGTTTATTTCCAGAGAAAGAGATTTAAGTCCGGACCAAATGTAATTGCCAAAGACGGTCAATCTCGCAGTTCCGTCCTCTGCTTTTATCCACGCCTCCATGGTGGAAGGCATCTTTTCGGGATCGATCATGACCTCGTACGCCATAGGAGCCGCGTCTATTTGGAGACCGGACGTGGGAACAGTCACCTCGTCGGGAACGTCGTAGTCGCCGTTAATGATGCCAATAACAGACTTGCCGTTGATCTTGATGGAATCGCAGTAATTTGCTGTTGTACCCGAAGTACCGTTCGCGCGGATATATTCAACGTACTCAACGAGAAGCGTTGCTACGCTGCCGGAGCAAATGTAGTCAACCGTCAAATTCACTCCCAGGATCGTGTAATCTGAGGTTCTTATTTCTTTTGTAGCATCGGGAAGCTTAATGGTTTTTATGTTTGAACCGACGTTAAAGGTTTCCTTGCCAACTCTGCTCAGTGTGATTGTGGTCAGGTCGATCGTGCCGTCGGCAGGCATGGAAAGTCCGTCAAACCATGCTCTTCTGAGTGCGGTGCACCCGTTGAATATAGACTCGACGTAGCTTTGCGAGGACGTACTTGGGAAAAGAATGTTTTCGACAGCGGTACAGCCGCTGACCACTGAAACCAGGTTAATGGCTTTCACGCCTCTCAGATCAACGAGAGAGGAGAGTCCGTCAAATTCGGACAGATGCTCGATAGGCTTGCCGTCCTCGTCCGTGTGACACCAAATAACGTTCGTCAACGCCGTGCAACCCTTGAACAGATAGTTTTGGTCCTTGCCAAGGGTAAAGCCGTTGGGATAAACGATGGTATGAGCCGAGGTCAGACCCGTGAAGGCTGATGCCGCGGCAGAGGTGATTCCGTGGTCAACGACCGCCACCTTGATCTTTTGGAAGTCAGCCCTTGTGAGCGCGGGATTATAGTTGACAAGCGTTGCGCTTCCGATCTTTGTGTCATCTCCGTATTTGTAGTGGAAGGGCGCAAACAAATTATATTTTGCGCTCGTTGTGTACTGAGGAATAGTAAGCTCGGTATAAGTGCTCTTGTCCTTGTTTCGGAGGATAAGAACGTACTCGTCGTCGGTGTACTTCAGTACAGACCATACGACGCCGCTTGCCGTGGTGCTTACACCCGTGGGATTGAAGGCGTAACCATCCACCGAGTCGTTGCCGGTAAAAGCGTACCAATCAACGTCCAGATAGGTGTAATATCCGTCCTCGGGCAGTGTGTATGCCTTTTCTGTATCGGCATCGTACGAGGTGCTAAAGGATTTAGTGCGAAGCGCGCCGACCTTCAAGGTCTGCCAGAAGCAGACGTCGTCGGTATTTTCGCTGTTTATGACACCCGTCTTTGTCAGTCCGAGGGTAATTTCGTAAAGGTTGACAGCCTTTTCACCGTCTGCCATGTCGTAAGTGGTAATGGTGTAGCTTTCATTGCCCTTTTGGTCTACCCAGACAGCGTAGCCCGCCATATAGATGTCGGAGAGAGCGTTTGCGTACGGAATATTTGTAAGAGAAATGCAGAATGTCCTGCTTTCATAATCGACGAATTTGTTTTCGCCCGAGCCGTCCGCATTGTATACGGGAACGTATTTGATAGGACTGCCTTCATTATTTGTTACAGCTCTTGCGGCGGCAAAGAGCGCGTCCTCATCACTTTCGTATTCGTTTACAAATCTGTTGTAAGAGGCTGCAAACACACCGTAGGAAACGAGTGTGAGATTGTTCATCTCATTGTTAGCCGCCGTGGCGAGATCAAAGGAGAACAGAGCTCTCAGGCCTGTGTAGCTCTCCATTCTTACGGAGAAGCCCGCGGCCTTTACAGCATTCTCTGCTTGCTTTGCTTCTTCCTCTGCGAGAATTACGGTGACGTTCGAAATGCTTGCTGCCGAAAGAGCTTTTTCAAGAGTAGTCTGGTCGGACTCGGACTGAACAACTGCCGTTACGGCATTTGTGTTCTTGAATGCATCGGAGGCAAAGGCGATGTCGGAGGAAACGGAACCGGTGACAGTGATCGTTTCAAGAGCCGAGCAACCGCTGAATGCGGCGGCGCCGTTGTTGGAGCTTAGTTGAAGATCAATAAAGTTGAGCGCATCGGTGTTTGCGACTATTACGGATTTGAGAGAGGTACAACCCTCAAACATATGCATGGCAAGAACGGGAACTCTTGCGTTTGTAACCGAGGAACAACCGTAAAGAGCATACTGCGCGCTGGAACCCTTTGACGCTGCGGTATCAATATTCGTAAAGCCTGTAAGATCTACAATGTTATTTGTATAGGAAACAGATGTGAAGGTACCGTCACTTGCAAAGCTTCCGTGGCCTGCAGTGGTAAGGGATGCCATTGACCTGAGAAGTGCCGCATCGCTTCTGCAGTTGGTAAGCGTAGTGATCTTGGTGTCATATTTTACGGAGGTTACGTTTGTTAAGCAAGCGCTGAGATATCCGATGTAATTGAGAGTACCCGTGGTAGACGTGCAACGGAACTCAACGTCGGTAATAGAAGCCGAGTTTGTCTTTGCCCAATAAACCAGATACCATACGGCCCCTGCAACGTTCTGGTTCTTTCCGTCCTTTACTGTGGTATCGGCTGCGAGGGTGAGCTTGGATCCCATGACAAAAACCAGTTTTCCTGTAGTTTCGTTGAAATAAACGTTTGCGCCGTTAACGTAGTAAAGCTTGGGCAGGAAGTCATCGGCAACCGTCGCTTGGGCAATGGTTTTCGTTCCTATCTGAACGTAGCCTGTGGATGCGCCCGAGATGCCGTCGATGTCGGAGTAGCCCGATGCCGTAAAGGAGTCATTCGTGTTGCGGATGCCTGCGGGAGGAACGGGATCTTCATCCTCCTCGGACTCAGCGATCTCGTAATTGTAGAGTGTCTGACTTTGGTTCTCTGCATATGCGGGAGTGTAGCTGTGAGTCTGGGACTGTATAAATGTGATGGAATCCTTGATGTCTGTTCCTTCGTGTGCCTTGACAATGTTGTTCCAGATGCACATAACGCCGATTGGCGCACAGGTCTTGTCGTTAAGTCCTGCGGTTATGGTAACGGGAGCAGTTATGCGGCTTGCAAGGAAGGATGTTTCAACATATCTGAGTGCCTCGCCTGCTGCAGGGCGGGTGTTGCACTGTACTCTGTTCGCATCCGTGTTTATGTAGTTGTCCGCCATTGAGGGAATCCGCGCGTTTACGGAAACAACGTCCTCGGGTTCAAGAGCCGCAGTACAAAGAGCCTGGAAGCCGCCCTGGGAGCCGCCGGAGGTGGAAATCTCGCCGCTGTAAAGCCCTTTCCAGTATTCAAGAGCGCTTGTCAGCTCATCGGCTGTCATGCCGTTTATTACCGTGTTCTCGTCAACAAGGCTTGCCGCGCCCTCTGTACCGAACGCCTGCTTTGCAAAGCGAAGCATCTGAACGTCACGCAGGAGCATATTTGCCCAGTAGCAGGTTTCAAGACTTGAGTTGGACTCGGCGTCCGTACCGTAGCTTGCGCCGCCCTTAACGTAAGAGGTGTATTTCGTCTTGAAGTCTGCGGAGGATGCCGCGTTGTCGTTGTTAAGAAGCACCACCGAGTGGGTGGACATATTGATAGTGATAGCAGAGGTGGACGTGGAGGGGGTAGCAGTGTTGATTCCGCGTCCCTGGAAGCCCTGGGAGATACCCATGGAGCCTGCCGTCTTGTTCTTGGGAACGGTGATATATGCAACTGCCCAGGTAGCGCCCGCCTCGTTTCCGAGGTCGTCGCTGAGCAGAATATCGTCCTCACAGCCGATACAGTCAACGTAAACCGCGTATACGTCGTAGGAAGCGGAGGAAGAAATGGTCTTGAGCGTAGACGTGCTGTAATACGTGGACACCTTGTCGATACGAACTATCTTAGGGGCAACCGCGTCAAGCTCTGCCAGGCGAGCGTCCCATACCGCGTCGAAATCGTCGGGCTTTGACGCAACGGGATAAACGTTCTCGTAATCTACGAAAATACCCGCGGCGAGGGTGTAATCACGGCTGTCGTCGGGAGTTTCAGCCCACTTCGTTGTGCCGTCGGCGCTGTATATGGCACCGGTGATCCTCATGTAGCCGGGAATTTCGATAACGTCCTCGGTGAGAGTGAACACGCCGTTCTCGTCCGGATAAAGCGTGCCCTTTTTTGTGACCTTTGCGTGTGTCGCGTCGCCGTCACCCTCAAGGGTGTACTGAATCTGTGGTACGGAAACGTGAACGTTGTCGGCGTAGACCTTCATGGTGAAGGTGACCGTGTCGCCTATCTTGTAGCTCAGGGGCTCCTTGTCGGTGGTCACGCGAATCTCAATGTTCGAGTAACCCGAGGTGGAGGTGATGGTCTCGGGGGTCGTTGTCTCCGCC
>CAZISP010000025.1:4152-8870 GCA_964541955.1 uncultured Lachnospiraceae bacterium | reverse complement strand
CTGCGTCCAGATCGGAAAACATGATGGAGCCGGTGACACTCAGCTTGTCCGCCGTGATGACTCCGGCGGCGATCTTGTCCGCCGTGATGGCGCCGGTGACGATGGCGTCGGAGGTGACGATGCCGTCCTTCAGCGTGATGGTTTTGGATCCGTCCTCGTTTGCAGTGGTAATCGTGACGCCGTCGACCGCCACCTTCAGTTCTGCCAGATCGCCGTTTGTGGCTTCTACGGAGAGCATGATGGTGTCGGTCGTCTTTTCAATCAGAACGCGCAGCTGCGCATTCTTTCGGTTCATGGTACGAGCGGTTGAACTGACATAGTGATACTCGTGGTCAATCTCTTCATCTGCAGGTGCAGCAATATCCGAAGTGCATGAATACCCGAACTCGGTCCGGACTGCTGCCAGAGGCGCATACACCCCATTCACAAGCACACCATCGCCCAGCTCGGCCGCGGGATCCAAATCAGCTCCGGACGCACTGAATGGACGATAAACAAAGCCCGCAATCCTTGACAACATTGCATCCACGATCCCCTGCGTTGCCCAAGGGAGATCGACTTCTAACGTGCGGCCAGAATCATCTCCGGAGGCAATGCTGGTCTCCTCGTCGATCCATGCAACCACCTTGGAGTACGGGGCAAATGCCGGAGCCATATCGAAGGAAAAAACATCACGACCGATATTGATATAATCAGACAATGATTCTCACCCCTCCGAATGTAATTGCATAGCCATTTTCGTCCACGAGATAGCTATGATCCTGCACGACAGGCGCCTCGCCCACACTTAGGGGCACAAGCAGCAGCGCGCCGGCATCCGACATGACCCAGTTACCGACGTGGGCCGCACCGATTTGTCCAAGGACTTCGCGCATCGTGTAACCTGCAGGCTGGGGAACCATAATATCCGGATCCAGCGAGGTTCGCGCATCTATAGACACACCCATAGCAGCAGCAATCTGATTGACAACATCAGACGCGGCCCTGGGCCACTCGCCGCCATCATCCGGAAATTCCTGCTCGGCCTTCAGCATGGCATCGTAGCCCTTCAACGAGAGATCGCCCGAATCATCAATGCTGCGGGTGTCGATGTAGAACACACCCTTCGGAATCCATTCTGATGCCTGCAGCAATTCATCGGTTAAAGCATCCCTTAATGACAGCCGGATATGCACGCAGATCTCTGCCATACGAGGGATATCGCCCTGTGGGATAATCGACAACTCAATTTCCCGGGCTACGCAGCAGCCCACGGCCGGGGCATCCCCAGCGTACAAATTTCCATCTGTCAGCAGCGTGCAAATGTGCTCCTCGCCATACTCCGTCCCTGCTATCGTCACCTTTACTTCCTTGATGTGTGTCGGATCAGAGAGCAGAGCGGCATAGTTTTCCGATGTGGTTTGCATAGTCTCACCTCTGCTTTGGCGGTGCCCAAATTGGGCACCGCCAGCTTCTTACTTCTCTACCAATGAAAATTGGGCGCCGTCCCAATAGGTCGTGTCGCCGACCACACCCCAAGTCACGGCAGTGAGCTTGGAATTGTAGAATGTCTTGGTCACCAGGCCAAACTCCGGATCCAGATATGTGACGCTCACATACTCCGGAGCGATCGCCGAACACAGCTTCTGGAGGTCCTCCGTAGTCATTCGCTTGCAGGTAAACGACAGGGCCCTCTTGGTGGCCACACGTTTGCGCCGCATGGTACCGTCAAGGGTTCTTGCCGCGGAGCTGGAATCAATGTCGTTTTTCTCCCAGTTGAGCTTGCCAACCAGAATAAACGGAGTGAAGTCAACAGAGTTGATCTCAACAGTCATTTTCATATCAGCATCTCCTTACTTCAGCGGGACAGGCTCCACGCCCCGACTGCGGGCCGTGCCGGCCAGCTCGCTGCTGGTGATCTTGCCGAGCACCTTCCGGTCGACCATCATGACCTTGCCGGCGCGGATAGCCGCCAGCATCTGCCGCAGCAAATCAGTTGTCTCGGACTGGTCGTTTTCCTCGCGGAAAATGCTGCGAAGCAGAGACTCGGGGGTCTCGATGTTCATGCCGCTGGTCTGGTCGCCCAGGATGGCGGCAAACTCGCGATTGGGCGGGATTACTGCGCCAGTGGCCAGACGGGGAAGTTTAACCTCTGCACACAGAGGGATGTTGACGCCCATCGTCTTACCGCCGATACCGGGAACCCAATCAGGTACCGTGAAGCTGATTTTGTTCAGCTGCTTAATCAGCCAGTTTGCACCGCTGACGATCAGGTTTACCGCGCCCTCCAGCAGCCCGACGATGGAGTTCCACGTGCCGGCAAAGATACCCTTTATCCCATTCCACGCCGTTTTAAAGTCTCCAGTAAACACGCCGTTCAGGAAGGTGCTGAAGCCGGTAAAAATCTGGTGGATGCCGCCGAAGACATCCGAGCAGGTCTTTCCGATGATGGTAAACATCCGGGCTATGGTCTGCAGAGCGTCAATGATGGCGCCGCCCGTCCAGTTTGCCGCTGGGACAAGCAAATTGTCCCAGAGCCAGGAGACCAGCGGGGAAAGCGCATCGATTGCCTCGCTAAGGGCGCCGCATCCGGAAGTCAACGTGTTCAGGAACTCAGGGAGCAGTTCCTCGCCTGTCCAAATTCCCAGCGGTACAAAGACGTTGTCCAGCGCCCAGGAAAGGCCGGAGAACAGGCTTTCCTTGAAGGGCGCCACAGCTTCCTTCAGCCGGTCCAGCGCGCCGGTCAGCTTGCTGGTGTCCACGGCGGCAAATTTCTCCTGCAGGGAGGTCAGCTTGGATTCCAGCCAACCGATGGTCTCCCCTGCCTCATCAGCGCTACCGGTGTCAATGAGAGCACTGCCCACAGCCACACTGCTGTCAGTATCGGTCTCTGTGCTGGAGGAGCTGGGGAGCTTGTTGATCTGGTCAAAGCCCATCAGCCCTTCCACCGCTTCGGTGGCCGACTCGGCCGCGGCCGTCACGCCGTCAATGGACTCGGCCATGGCGTCCGTGGTGACCACAGATGTCGCCCCGCTGCCGGGGCCGCTGCCAAACACCTTGACCAGGGTCTGGGCCACCTTGTCAGCCCAGGCGGCCACACGCTCCAGCAGGGAGCACAACGTATTCAGCGCGGGGATCAGCAGCACCAGCAGACGGTTGATGGCCAGACCAAAGGTTTCCTGGATGTTGCCCAGAGTGTTCTTGACCTGCTGCAGGCGCCCGCTGGGAGTAGCAGCCAGCGCCTCGTTCATGCCGCCCACAGACTCACTGACCACTTCGGCCAGCACAGCGGCCCGCTGGGCCTCGGTACCGTACTTCAGGACGGCCTCCTGGGCGGCGGTAAAGCTGTAGCCATACCGGGACAGCGCCGACGTCTGACCGTTCATCACCTTACCCATCACGGTTGCGATGGACACAGCATTCTCAGTGGTGGCGGCCAAGCCGTACTGCTGGGCCACCATGTCGTTCATGACGGGGATCAGCGTCTCCAGACTGCTGGACAGCGTCAGGTAAGTAGCGAGCTCTTGGGCGCCTTCGGTCTGCACCTCGCCGGCGACCACGCCCAGGCGCTCCTGAGCATCGATCAAATCTTCAATGGCCTTGGTTTCGGCCTGTCCGGCGCCCATAGTATTCCGCATGACCTGGGCCAGCTTGGCGCTGGCTTCGGCCTGCTCGTTATAGGCTTCCGTGGCGGCCTTGCCGGCGGAGATGACCGCCGTGATAGACAGCGCCGTTTTCAGCTTGGAGAAGGTCTTGCTCAGTCCATTTGCCGCTACAGTCATCTTGCTGCAAGACTTGCCGACGGAGCTGGACATACTCTTCATGGAGCTTTTTGCTTTGTTGGATTGCTTGGTGATGGCCGAGAAGTCAGCACCGGCACGCACCATCAAGTTTTTTACGACACCCAATCAGCTCACCTCCTCTCCGCCAAACAGGGCGTTGAGGCCCCGCACCATGGCGTACATCTGATCGTCTGTCATATCGTCCTGCTTGGGACGGTTCTCCGGATACACCTGCTCGTACTTGGGCGGGTGTTTGGCCCAAACCATGGGACGGATCAGGGCCGCCAGAGAATAGAGATTTGCCTGCGCGAGTTTCTGTTCCTCACGCCGGCGTTCCACTTGTGCCCGGGCATAGAGATTCAGCTCCACGGGAGTCATGCGCTCCCACTCGCTGACGCTGATGCCCAGAGAGGCGGCAAGGCTCAGGCTTCGGCGCCAGTCCCAGCCGCCTGAGGAGGGGTTTCGGTGTCCTCGTCAGACTCCGCGTCCTCGTCCTCAAAGGCCGCCTGCAGAGCCGCAGAGCAGACCTTCAGGATCTTGGAGATCTTGACTCTGTGCTTGTCCAGCAGGTCGTCCAGGACCTCGGGAGTCATGATCTCCTCACCCTGCTCCTTCTGGTCCTCAGTGACCATGATCCAGAGCATGGCGGACATCTTGTCGTAGTGCTGGATCTGCTCCTCCATGTCCTTCAGGGGGCAACCGGTGAGGGCGGAGAAGCGCTTCAGGGCCTTGTGGCCCAGACGGAGCTCACGGGGACGATCCAGCTCCAGGATCACCACATCGTTCTTGTCGGGGGTGTTCATCGATTAGCCCTCCTCGTTGGTGGTCTCAGTCTGAGACGCAGCCTCAGTGGTGGTGCCCAGAGTGGGCTTGCCGGAGACGGCCAGGGCGAGCTCGAAGCTGACGGCGTCCTCCAGCTCGGCGCCGGTGGAGAACTTGGTCACGCAGGCCTTGAAA
>CAZISP010000025.1:0-4052 GCA_964541955.1 uncultured Lachnospiraceae bacterium | reverse complement strand
GATTTACTCATGGTTTAACCTCCTTGATAGTTCAGCTGCAGGACGTACATCCTGCGGTACAGATTGACCTCCGTCTCTTTCAGATCCGGGGAGGTCTGACGGATAGTGGCCCGCTCAATGAGCAGGCCGTCGTAGGTTTTGCCCTGCATCCCCTGCAGGGCGGGGCGCACAGAACCGGCCAGCGCAATGAGCTGGGCGTAATTCTGCGCCACGCAGTTGATCTCGAAGGTGCCGGAATGCAGTCCGGTGAGGCCATCCAGGGCCTCATCCTCATCCTCGGTCAACCGCAGATAGAAAACAAAGGGCGCTGCAGCGTTTTTCAGACCCTCCAGCGGGTAGACCTTGCCGGAGATATCTGCTATCGGCTCCAGAGCCGTCAAAATCGCCTGTTCCGGGGTCATTTCTTGGCCCACTCCTTATCAATTTCTTCGTTGAGGGTTTTGATCATCTCGGTCTTGGCTGCACGAGAGGTGGCTTCCGCAGATTTACGCATAAAATGATATCCCGGCACATAGCTCAGGCCATTTCCTTTACTTCGGGTCATAAAGCCGTACTCCATCGAAGCGGGATAGTAGGCATAAAATTCCTTCGTTCCTTTTCCATCAACTTTCCGGTACGTCTTGGTATACCTCGGGTTGTAAACCACACGCTGTCCCGCGTCGACGTCTACATAGATCGAATATACCTTCTTGCCCTTCTTCCGGCTCCGTTCACCCGTTCGCCGAATACCTCGCTTCAAGTTGCCAGTGTCTACAGGAGCCTCTGCACGAACAGCCTTGCGGACGACGTTGGCGCCCTTGCCGGCAGCCTTGGTCACGCATTTCTGCGGGACGTTCTCCATCTTTCCAAGGACACCGACAAAGTTGTCAAAGCCCTTGACCTGAAATACCAGCGGCTTCATCGGACAAGCTCCTTGCACATGATGAGCAGGCTCTCGTGCCGCTCCTCCCAGTCGATGACGGAGATGATCTCAAAGCGCCGGGTGCCGTACTTGATCCGCATGGCGGTCTCTACGCCGGCCCGGTACCGGCAGCGCACCTTGTGGGTCACAGAGCTCTGGCTCTGCTCGGCGGCGTAGAACTCTTTCCCGCTGACAGGATCGATGGCCGCCCACACGGTGGCCACGTCCGGCCACTGGCTGTCATCCGCCTGCAGGGGATCGCCGAAGCTGTCCAGCGTGCCGTTGAATTTCTGGAATGTGATGCGGTGCCGCATCTTTCCGGGGTCGATCATGGTTGCCTCCTCTCATGGGCTTACGTGCATCTTTTTCAAAAAGATGCACGCATGAAGAAAAGCGCCGGAGTCTCCGCAAGGGAGGCTCCGACGCTCAACGTTCTGGCCCGGCTTATTCGCTGGCGGCGTCAACCGCCGCAGCCAGCTTCAGTTGGTTGATAATGGGACGGAGGCCGATGGGGAAGCTGGCCTCGTTGCCCACAGAATCTCGGTGATCGTAATAGTGGAGCGTCAGGCTCCAGACCGCCAAGTTATACAGAGAGGAATCCTCGGCCGGCTTTTCGATTCCGGCGTTCTGCAGGTAGAGGATCGCCGCATCCTGCAGGGCAGCGATGACGGCATTATCATCGTCGCCATCGATCCTCATGTACCTCTTGACCGCAGCCAGCTTATTCTCGGTCTCTGCCATAGGTTATCAGGTGGCGGCATTGGGCATGGTAGCGACCACGAAGCCCTTGTCCACGATCAGGTTACCACCGACCATGGCGTCACCCAGGATGGTGATCATGCGCTCCACACCCTTGATGGACTCATCCACACGGATGGAGTACTCGCCGAACAGACCCAGCTCGAAGTTCATGGGATCGCCGTACAGCATGGTCTGGATGGCAGTGCTGCCGGCGGTGGAAGCAGACAGGCTGGTCAGGGCAGGCAGGATGGTGTAGGGAACGATGACACCGCCATCCTCGATCACACCAGTGTTGGGATTGCCGCCGTCGGGCTTGATCTTGAACACACGCTGCTTGTCACCGTTACGAACCTTGCCGATGGCGCGAAGATCCTCCTTAGTCAGGTACAGGCGGGCATTCTGGCCAATGGCTTCATCGCTGCCATAGGCAAAGAACAGCTCATCCAGAAGGCCCTCGTCCACAGCGTTCACATTGACGCTGGCGAAGATGTTGGCGCCAGCCACGTTCTTGGCATTCTTGATGCCAAAGAAGTCGGGAGTGGCCTGACCGTCACCGTTGGCGATCAGCTTGGCAACCTCACGGCGCATGGCATTCATGGCCATGTTGTAGATTTTGGCGTAGTAGTTGGCGGGACTCAGGCGGGAAATATTGCGGTCGACGTAGTCGGTCACGTTCAGCTCATAAGGGCTGATCTTGGCCACACCGAAGGTGGGGCTGTCGGAGTTGGTGCGAGCCTTGCCGGCATTGGTGGTAACCTTGCCGCCCTTGGCGTTCAGCTCGGTGATGGTATAGGGCTCCAGGAAGCTGCCCATGCCGGTCAGATCCTGCACATAGACCTGATCCACGATGGAGCTGGGATGGCTGCCCAGCGCATCACGGATGTTGCTGCCGGCGCCGGTGGGCTCCACCAGAGTGCCGGTGCCAAGAGTGGTCTGGTTGGCAAAAGCGCGGCGAATCTCCAGAGCGGAGAATTTCACAAGCTCGCCGTTCATCAGGGCGTTGCCCCGCTCCTCGGCCATGTCACGGGCCTCGGCAGCGGAGGGCTGCTGGGTCATGACCTGGCGGTCCTGCTCGGTGATCAGGTTCTGGATGCGCTCAATCTCAGTGTTGAGGTTGGTCACCTTCTCCATGGCGGAGTTGTAGTCGGCCACGTTGTTGGCTTCCAGAGCGATGCGGGCCGCATCCAGGTGCTGGGTACGCTGGTTGCAAAGGTCGATCAGTTTGCGTCTCATAGTATTGTTCCTCCTTAAAATCGGTAGTTCTCGATGTCCAGGCGAGCCTTATTCCGCCAGTCATCATTCATATTGACCGGCGCGCCGCCGGCGGGTTCACTGTTGGGAGCTGCCGCGGGATGGCCCTCCGCAGGCTTTTCGCCGGCCGCCACCCGCTGGTAGTACTGGGCCCGCAGAGTACCGGCATCGGGGACAGCAGCGGAGCTGCCGGCAATGGCCCGGATGCCCACGCCCACAGAGTTGACGATGCTCAGGGGCAGCTCGGCGCCCTCGGTCTCGGCGAACATCAGCCCATCAGCCAGACCCAGAGCGATGGCATCCTGAGCCGGGAGCCAAGTGGCCTCGTTGATCAGCTTACTCAGCTGATCACGGGTAGCCTTGTTGCCGCAGCGCACCTGGTAACCGTTGAGGATGGACTCCTTCAGGCCGTCCAGGATCCGGACGCTCTCCAGATGGTCCTCACGGTTGCCGTCGGTACTGGTCTCGGGCAGATGGATCATCACCTGTGCCACAGGGGACAGCAGGATGCGGTCACAGCCCAGGATCACGGTGGATGCGGCGCTGGCCGCAATACTCTGCACCAGAGCCGTGGTACCGCACTTGGCACCGCGGAGAATGCTGTAGATCTCAAAGCCGGCAAACACGCTGCCGCCGAAGCTGTTGATCTCCAGCTCCAGGGTCTCCCCTTCCGGATTGTCCTGGATGGCCTGACGCACCATCGAGGGGCAGAAGCACCCGATGTCAAACCAGTCGTAGATCCACTTGTCGTCATCGGCCACAACGTAGCCGTTCAAGGTAATTCTGCTCATTTCTTATTTCCTCCGTTTCGGGATTCGCTCAGTGCCCGCCACACAGACAGGGGCACGTAGTTGAGGCTGGCATAGCGCTCATCGCCGCCCTCCACATCTGGGAGATCTTCCAACTCCAGAATGTCGTTGACGGAATAGCCGCCGATCTCGCGCATGGCCTTGTACCAGGTGGCACGGCTGCTGAAGTCGCCGCGAAGCTCCGCCATCATGTTGATGCGGATCTTGTACTTGGATACCTCACCGGCCGGGAGCAGCTTCCACGTCAGTTCCTCCTCATACTGGCTTACAATGGGGTGAAGCGTAGAAACCACGTACTCAATGGCGTTCTGCTCGTTGGAGCTGTAGCTCTGCTTGCCTGCCTGCAGCTT
>CAZISP010000024.1:6854-9072 GCA_964541955.1 uncultured Lachnospiraceae bacterium | reverse complement strand
TAAGTGTGTCAACCTTTGTGAGGAGGTTGTTGATAACATTGAGCTTGTCGGAAACCTTAGCGCCGCCAAGAATTGCAACGAAGGGACGCTCGGGAGCCTCAAGAGCCTTACCCATAACGCCGATTTCCTTCTGAATGAGATAGCCGCAAACTGCGGGGAGGTAGTCAGCAACGCCCGCCGTTGTGGCGTGAGCGCGGTGAGCCGTACCGAACGCGTCGTTTACGAAAATGTCAGCCATGGAAGCGAGTTCCTTTGCAAACTCGGGGTCGTTCTTTGTCTCGCGTGCGTCGAAACGAACGTTCTCGAGAAGAACAGCCTCGCCTGCCTTGAGGGCTGCAACCTTTGCCTTTGCGTCGGGACCGATAATGTCCTCAGCGAACGTTACCTTGCCGCCAAGGTCCTCGTTGAGTCTGTCTGCAACGGGCTTCAGAGTCAGCTTCTTCTTGTCGCCGAGAGCCTTCTCAAGGTAAGCAGCCTTTGCCGCGGCCTGCTCGGACTCGGGGAGAGCTTCAACAGCCTTCTTTTCCTTCTTTGTCAGACCAAAGCCCTCAGTGAAGATGCTGTGGGGCTTGCCCATGTGAGAGCAGAGGATAACCTTTGCGCCCTTATCGAGAAGGTACTTGATCGTGGGGAGAGCACCAACGATTCTCTTGTCGGATGTGATCTTGCCGTCCTTCATGGGAACGTTGAAATCGCAACGAACAAGGCAGGTCTTGCCGGCAACGTCGATGTCTTCGATGTTTTTCTTGTTATAAGTCATTTTGGAAGTCCACCTTTCAAATAATTTATTTTCCAATTAACTATTTTACCACAAAACCTTTGGATTTACAAGGGTTTTGCGTTAAATTTTTGTCATTTCGGGAATATTTTCTCGCAAATCACCCTTGATTGTTGATTTTTTCAACCTTTGCGCGGTTCTGGTTGTGCTCGGCAAGGGTTTTTCCGTAATAGGTGTTGCCGTAGTTGTCGGAAACGAAGAAATAGTAGCTTGATTTTGCGGGGTAAAGGGCGCAGGTGATCGCCTCGTAGCCCGGGTTTGCGATAGGTCCGGGGGGAAGTCCGTCATAGAGGTAAGAGTTGTAGGGAGTATCGTAATCAAGATCCTCCTGTGTCAGATAGCTCTTTCTCTCGCCGTCGCGCACCTGGATCGCGTACATAATGGTGGCATCGCTTTCAAGCTTGGGGAAGTTTGCGGGATTATTCAGTCGGTTGTGGAAGACGGAGGAGATCATCTCGTAGTCTGCCGAATAGCGACCTTCTTTTTCGATAAGGGAAGCAAGATTTATCACCTCGTCCACCGTCATACCCATCTCCTCGGCTCTCGCTCTGAGAGAATCCGAGAAGATCTGGTCGAAGCGTCGGAGCATCTTGTTGATGACCACCGTTTCCTTACTGCTGACATAGAAGTCATAGGTGTCGGGGTAGAGATAGCCCTCAAGGCGGTATATTCTGTCCGGGTACTGACTCATATCGATGGCGCGGACAAAATCGTAATCGAAGTCGTAGTTATTGATGGCGTCAATAAAGCCCTCGCGACTTCCGATCCCGTTTTCAACGAAAAGGTTTATAATCTCGTCCACCGTATAGCCCTCGGGAATGGTTATTCGGACTGTGGCCGTTGACGGCTTGTCTACAAACTCAAGCAGAAGCTCGTCGTAGTTCATCATTCCGTTTACGGTGTATATACCCGCCTTGAAGGTGTAGGTCTCGTCGATATTTTTCAGCTTTGCGTATATCACCATGAGGCTTGGGTATTTTACCACTCCGCCATCGCCCAGAATTTGTGAGATCTCCTCCACCGTTGCGTATTCGGGTATCTCGACCTCCACCTGCTCATCGCTCTTGATGAAGGCGTACATATCGTTTCCGAATTCGATTATATAGTAGGAGAGTATGCCCGCCACCGCCGCCACGAGAACGATGTAGACGATAGCTTTAATAATGCTCTTGACCGCGTTTGAAGCGGAGGATTCGTATTCCTCCTCATCATCGACGTCAAAATCCTCGTTTTTTCGGCGAGCTTTTCTCAGCATTTCAGCCTGTTCTCTCTCAATCTCGCTCTTGTCGATGATTCTTGTGTGTCCGCCTGCTTGGGGAGTACCTTGGGTGGGCTTCTCCTTTGCGGTTTGCTGTACTGCCGCACGGCGGATCACCGGTGCGGACTGCTGACCCTGCGGTGTTGCGCCCGCGGGCTGAGCAGGTCTTGGCTGGGGTGCCT
>CAZISP010000024.1:0-6754 GCA_964541955.1 uncultured Lachnospiraceae bacterium | reverse complement strand
GCTGACCCTGCGGTGTTGCGCCCGCGGGCTGAGCAGGTCTTGGCTGAGGTGCCTGCGCGGGTCGGGGCTGTCCGACGGGGGGAGCCTGTCGTGCCTGTGAGGCGGCAGACTCATCGCTTGGCGGCACGGCCGAGGGTCTGATTTCGTTATTTCCGTTGTCCATAAAAATCACTCTTTGTTTTGGCAAAGGTCTCCTTTCACTTGGATTTTGCGGATATATCAGGAACAGATGAATATTGCCACGAAAAAGATAAGATAGCAGACGATGGCGGGGGGTGTCAGGAATACGTCGGGAAAGGTCACGTCACCGATTTGCTTCTTTTTGGGCAGATAGTCGGATGGAATATTCCGCTCGGAATATTTTCTATATATTCTCGCCGCTTGTCCGCAGAAAAACAGCAGAAAAACGGCAAAGCAGCTTGCGAGTATTATGAGAAAAAGCTCGGTGCTTCCCGTGGTGTTGTATATCTCGCTTACAAAGGACTGACCGTAGAGACCGTACAGGTTAAAGAAAAAATGGACGGTCATTGACGCTATGCAGGAGCGGCAAGCGTACATTACGGCGAATAGAAGAAGTCCCGCGTAGAAGTAGACGGGGAAAAGGGACAACTTGAAATGGAGCATTGCAAACAGTGCCGACGTTATTAGCGCCGCCGAGCCGATGCCAAAGCCCTCATATTCGGCGCAAAGCACCGCACGGAACAGAAACTCCTCGCAAACTGCGGGCAGAATTGCATAGGCGAGAATCGCAAAAGCCATGCCGTCCGCCCCTCGGTTTTGCGCCGTGTAGGTATCGTACAGAGAAAAGCTCTTGTCCGAGATGCCGTCGGCAAAAACAATGTTAAGCAGAAGAGAGCCGCAGATGAGCAGAAGCGTTGCCCAGATGACCAGAACTATTCCGTCGCCGCCAAAGCCGCGCACTCGCAATCTGCCCTTCAGTGCTTTTCCTCTCAGCTTCACGTACAGAATCGCAGGGAACGCCAAAATGAGCAGTTGCAAAATGATAACACTCAGATATTCGTTACCCATGCTGTCGGTCACGCCTGTGATCCTGGCGAGTAACAACAGACCAAATGACAGTGCCGCCAGTGTCGGTGCCGTCATATTCGATTTGAAATTTTCAAGCATAGACACCTCAAGCGGTGGCGGGAGCGACGGGCGCTCCTGCCATTATTTTTTCTTTTATCTGTCTGCGATGACAGAGCGGCGAAGCTCTGCCGCCTTGTCCTCGCCGCACATAACGGATACGAGCAGAAGTCCGAAATCAAGAGCCGCGCCCATACCTGCGCCCGTTATTATCTTGCCGTCGATTACGGCGGGAGCTTCAAGAACCTCCGCGCCCTCGAGATATTCTTCAAATCCGGGATAGCAGGTGGCTTTTTTGCCGCACAGAAGCCCCAGTTTGCCCAAGATCATCGGCGCGGCGCAAATTGCGCTGATGTACGCACCCCTGTCTGCGGCGTTCTTTATTGCGTTCATTACCACGGGGCTTGCCTCAAGGTTCAGCGTGCCGGGCATGCCGCCGGGGAGCATGATAAGGTCGGGGTTTGAATCGGAAAAATCCATATCCGCCATGTCTGCCTCTACCGTGATGCCGTGGGAGCCCGTTACGGACTTGCCGCCGATGCCTACGGTCTTAACTTCAACGCCTGCGCGGCGCAAAAGGTCAAGAGGACAGAGGGCTTCGATCTCCTCAAAGCCGGGGGCTAAGAAAATGTAAGTCATATTTTTGTCCTTTCGGATTCAGTTAAAATATTCGCCAATCTTGTCAAGGGGACACTCGGTCTCCTCATGGGTCGCGAGATTCTTTATCTTTGCGATGCCGCTTTCAAGCTCGTTGCCGCCCACGATAACGACGTGTGTGTACTTGCCCTTGATAGCATAGTCAAGCTGCTTGCCGAACTTCTTTGTGCCGATGTAAAGGCTGCTTACGATGCCGTTTGCACGGAGAGAGTCAACTATGCCCGTGTACTTTTCAACGGGAACCTCCTCAAAGCGGGCAACAAGCACCTTTTTGCCGATGTTGTAGATATCGGGAATGAGCTTGTGAGTTACAAGGAAGTTTTCAAGGGTAACGTCGCCAAAGCCAAAGCCGACGCCGCTGATGTTAGTCTTTTTGAGGAACAGACCGACAAGGTTGTCGTATCTTCCGCCGCCGAACATGGCGCGGTTGTTTTCGGGTGCCTCGTCGAATACCTCAAATACAGTGCCCGTGTAGTAGTCGAGACCTCTGATAATGCCGAAGTCAAATACGCAGTACTTTTCAAGTCCCATTGCGCGTACAGCCTCGAACAGAGCGAGAAGCTCCTCGGAGCCCTTGGAATCGGGGCAGAGGGCGGTTGCCTCCTCTACCGTCATTGTATATAATGCGTCGATTTTGGCAATTTTATCCTCGCTGATGCCAAGCTCGGTAAGATCCTTTACGTAGGCCTCGCGCGACACCTTGTTGCGGCGGTCAACTATCTTCGAGACGCGGCGGCTTCCCTCGCTGTCCGTGCCGCAGATGGCAGAAATGACGTCGTTGAAGAAGCGGCGGTTGTTGATGTGAACTTTGAACATAGTCTCGTCCGCGTCAAAGGATTTCATGAGGCTTATGGCGGTTGAGATGACCTCAAGATCGGCATCGTACGTGTCGCAACCGAAGATGTCAACGTTCACCTGCCAATGCTCGCGGAGACGGCCGCGCTGGGGTCTCTCGTAGCGGTAGAGGTTGGGGATGCTGAACCATTTGAGGGGCATATTCAGCTCGGCGCACTTTGCCGCAACGAGACGTGCAACGGTGGGGGTCATCTCGGGTCTGATAGCCAGACGTCTGCCGCCGCGGTCCTCGAAATTGTAGGTCTGCTCGCAGGCGATCTCCTCGCCGCTCTTTGCTATATAAAGATCGAGACTTTCAACCATGGGTCCGTTGTATTCGTCAAACGCCGCAAGCTCAAGCGCGTGTCTGATCTTGCCAAAGAACCAGTTGCGGAGCTTCATGTCGTCGGGGTAAAAATCTCTCGTTCCCTTGTAAGGCTGTGTTGATAAAAGTTCCATTTTTCAAATCCTCTTGTGAAAATATTTTTTCAGTTTAATATTATACCACAGTTTTCCTCATTTGTCTACACCGCATTGTAATTTTTTGCAAGAAGTCAGAGAAGATTGTAGGGGCGATTCACGAATCGTCCGCTCAAGGCAAGCTTTTTTGTGAAAAAGCACCGATCTCTTCCGAAAATTTTGTTTCTCGGTGAAACGGGCGATTCATGAATCGCTCCGACGGAGATCGGAAAACGGATTGTTCGCCCCATAAACCGTCCGATTTGTTCCGGTCAGAAAAAAAGCTGACCGACAATGTCGGTCAGCTAAAAGTTTTAGTTGTACATTTCCTTATACCCGATATTTCTTTGGAATCTTGCGTGAATAAAATGGTGTGTTCATCGGTCTGTGTTTATCTCCTTATAAGATTTTCGGGCCGATTTTCAGTTTGCCATTGGCGTAAAACTCCTGTCTTGAAATTTTGGTTCGATCAATTGGGGTTAAGAGTCTCCATCGGTTTGTTTTTTTTGATCTCCTTTCAAGATTTTGGGCCGGGTCAAACACGATCCTCCATTGGCCTGTTCTCCTTTTTTGAGATTTTTATCCGATACCGCTCGCTTAGGCGGGGTCTCTTTTGATCTCGGGCAGATCAGAACTTTGTTGCCTCGTCGTCCTCTTCCTCTTCATCCTCGAAGGTGCAAAGGCAATCGTCGCAACCCTCGTCAAATTCGTCAAACAGCTCGTCTCCGCAATTACAAAGCTTGCAATATTTGCGGCAGAACATATATACACCGTAAACAGCAGCCGCAACGGCAAACGTAACGCCAACAGAAATTGCTACGATCTTGCCAACGTTGGGCTTCTCTTTTTTTCTTTCAATGAAAAACATTTCAAAATACCTCCGTGTTTCTAAGATTCGGGATTAGTATTCCGAGTGTGGCTCGTATCTATTCCTTTCTCCGATTTTATTTTACCATATTTTTTTGCGGATTGCAATAGTTTTTCTCAAAAAAATTGCTTGTTTTTGAGAATTTTTTATAAATATTTTGCGAAAAGTCTTTTAATTTTTGTCATTTCGTGGTATTATTTATGGGAATTTGATTTTTGGATGTGATTTTTTGAGGTTTGAGGACATAGTTTTGTCTTTGGAAAGAGCGGGCGTTGAATCCCCGAGGAGAGATGCCGAAATATTGCTCTGTCACTTTTGCTCGGTGCGTCCGCACGAGCTTGTGCTGGCACGTCAGCGGGATTTTTCGTCGCCCGAATTGCTTGAGGCGGTGGAGAAAAGAGCACGCCGCATACCGCTTCAGTATATTATCGGCTCCTGGTCGTTTATGACCGAGGAATACGAGGTGGACGAGAACTGCCTTATCCCCAGACAGGACACAGAGCTGCTGGTGGAAACGGCGATAGGGCTTCTTCCCGAGGGGGCTAAATTTATCGACCTTTGTACGGGCAGCGGTTGCGTTGCGGTGTCAACGCTCGCAAAAAGAGCCGACTGCCGCGCCGCGGCAACCGATCTTTTCCCCGAAACCCTTGAAATTGCGGCACGAAACGCAAAATCAAACGGGGTGTCTGACAGATTCACCCCCGTTCTCTCGAACGTTATGATGGTTCCCGATCATATGGTCCGCAACGAGGCTCCGTTTGATGCGGTGCTGTCGAACCCGCCGTATATTCGCCGCGACGTGGTGGACACCCTCTCGCCCGAGGTTTTGTGCGAGCCGAGAGCCGCACTTGACGGTGGCGTGGACGGACTTGATTTTTACCGCGCCATACTTTTGTACTACGGTCAGCTCGTTAAATCCGAGGGCTTCTTCGCCTTTGAGATAGGCTACGACCAGGGCAACGACATAAGAGAGCTGGCAAAATCCCGCGGCTACGACTGCGAGATTTTGAAGGATCTTGGCGGTCTTGACCGAGTGGCTGTCCTGCGGGATAACGGCACTGTCAGAAAGTAAAATACAGACTTTTTTTGGAGGAACAATATGAATATAGCAATATTGGCCGGCGGTATCAGCCCCGAACGTGACGTTTCACTTTCCTCGGCGAGCTTAATTGCCGCCGCGCTCATGAAAAACGGAAATAACGTGTACCTGGCGGATGTTTACGAGGGCATTCCCGAGGGCACGAGGATAGACAAATCGATTTTCAGAACCGATTACAGCTATTCCTACAAGGTTGAGGAAAACGTTCCCGACCTTGAGGCGGTGATCGCCCGAAACGGCGGCAGGCGCGAGCTTATCGGCCCCGGAATTTTGGAGCTTTGCTCGGCGGCGGACGTGGTTTACATAGGTCTGCACGGCGCCATGGGCGAAAACGGTCAGCTTCAGGCGACCCTTGACAACTTCAACATAAAATACACCGGCTCGGGCTACATCGGAAGCCTTCTCGCCATGGATAAGGACATCGCAAAGGTGCTTATGGCAAAGGCGGGCGTTCCCGTTCCCACAGGCGAGGTCTGCGACCCCCGCGACCCTAAAGCAAAGGAAATTGCGCTGTCCGTGGGTCTGCCCTGCGTGATAAAACCCTGCAGCTGTGGCTCAAGCGTGGGTATTTCCATGATCGACAGAGAGGATCAGTTGGACGAGGCGCTTGCTGCTGCGGCAAAATGGGAGGATAAGGTTCTCATCGAGCGTCGCATTATCGGCCGAGAGCTGACGGTGGCGATTCTTGACGGTCAGGTGCTCCCGCCCGTAGAGATAATCCCGAAAAGCGGTTATTACGACTATAAAAACAAGTATCAGAGCGGTCTCACCGAGGAAATTTGCCCCGCAAATATTCCCGAAGAAACGACAGCAATGCTGGCAGACTACACCCGTCGAGCATTTGACGCTCTGCATCTTCGCGGTCTGGCGAGAATGGACTACATTCTCACGCAGGACGGTCAGGCGTTTTGCCTTGAAGCGAACACCCTTCCCGGCATGACCCCCACCAGCCTTCTCCCCCAAGCGGCGGCGGCTGTAGGCATTTCCTACGGCGAGCTTTGCCAAAAGATTGTAAATCTCGCACTGAAATAAGGCAAAACGGTGCCGATAGGCAATTTACTTTTGCATTCTGCTATGGTAAGATATGGATAAAAAAAGGATTGCGGCAAAGCCGTTATCCCAAGTATCAAAAAGGTGTAAAATGAAAAAGATCGGTTACGCCGTTCTGGGACTCGGAATAGGGCTGGCGCACGCGGACGCAGTGCTCACGCACCCCGATGCCGCTCTCGTGGCACTCTGCGACATAGACCGCGGCAGGCTCGAAAAGGCAGCTTTGGCATACCCGGAAGCAAAGCTTTACGACAACTTTGAGGATCTTATTGCCGACAAAGACGTTGAAATCATCAGCATCTGTCTCCCCAGCAATCTTCATGCGGACTACGCCGTTCGCGCAATGCGCGCAGGCAAGCACGTGCTTGTGGAAAAACCCCTTGACATCACCCCCGAGCGCGCGGCTCTCATTGAGGCGGCGGCAAAGGAAACGGGCATGAAGGCGGGCGTTGTTCACCAGAACCGCTTTAACCTCAACATGTATCCCATAAAGGACGCTCTTGACAGCGGCAAGCTGGGAAGGCTGATTCTCGGCACCTTTGCCGTAAAATGGTTCCGCGAGCAGAAATATTACGACAGAGGCGGCTGGCGCGGCACCTGGGAGGGTGACGGCGGCGGCTCGCTCATGAACCAGGCCGTACATACGGTCGATCTCATGCAATGGCTTATGGGAGACGTGGAATCGGTCACGTCCACCATGG
>CAZISP010000023.1:0-9102 GCA_964541955.1 uncultured Lachnospiraceae bacterium | reverse complement strand
ACACCCTCGCGCCGCTTCGCTACCCTTTACACAAAGGGGCCATACAACACGGCAACCATCGACAAAAGTTTGGAATTTAATGACGCAGTCGATAATATCGGAAAATATGAATTGCGGGCGCAGGAAAAGAGATATTCGGCACCCGCAATTTTGCAAAACAGACCGAGGTGAACAAGTTGAAAAGAGTTAAAACAATGATAAAAAGCACCGTTTGCGCCCTTTTGGCGGCCGTGACGGTGTTTGGACTGTGCTCCTGCCAGGGCAAGCCCCCCGCGCTTGAGGAAGTGAAAGACACGTACACGGAGCTTATCGAGGGCTCCTATGAGATAAACGGAATTTTGTTTGGCGACAGCATGGCGACCTACAGCCGTGACAGCGAATACGCACAAAAAAGCGGCTTATATACCAACGTCCCCGACGGATATTACTGCTACGAATTTATCGCCGAGGAAAATACGTATCAGACCGAGGACGAGATAAGGGAGCGCGCCCTTGAGATTTACAGCGAGGATTATATTTCCTCGGTGCTCGATTCCTGCTTCAACGGCTTTATGGACGACGCGGGGGATGCGGCAGTCCAGCCCAAGTACCTCAGCTACATGGGAAGGCTCATGCTGAACACCGAGTACGAGGTCTACGTCAAGTCCGAGCGCAGATACGATTGCTCGACGATGGAGATAATCAAGCCCAGCAACGGCAAGATAGTGAATATTCAGCTTGATGCCACCGACGGGGAGACTACTTCAAAAGTACAGCTTACCTTCGTTTTGGAGAACGGCGAGTGGCGGCTTGATTCCCCCACCTACTAAAAATGAAAAACGTCTATATTGAGATAACCAACGTCTGCAACCTTGCCTGTTCTTTCTGCCCGGGGCACAGCCGTGCGCCGAGCTTTATGTCGGCAGAGGAATTTCGGAGGATAGCCAAAAAAATCGACGGCAAGGCGGACAATGTCTTTCTCCACGTGATGGGTGAGCCTCTGCTTCACCCTCAGCTTGGGGAGCTTTTAGGTACGCTCGATAGCATGGAGCAAGACGTGGCGGTGAAGATAACCACCAACGGCACCCTGCTCCGTGAAAAGCTGCCGATTCTTCTCCTCTCACAGCGCCTCAAGACCGTCTGCATCTCGCTCCACTCCTTTGAAGCCAACGGCGAGAGCGACTTTGACGAGTACATGGACGAGTGTACAGAAAGCGCGGCAAAGATTGCCGAGAGCGGCAAATTCGCCGTTCTGCGGCTGTGGAACGAAGGCGGGGCGGACAGCCTCAACCCTTACATATTTGATTCGATACGAAAAAGATTCCCCGAAGACGGTTGGGAAAAGACACGCCGCGGACTTCGGGTTGCGCGGCACGTTTTCGTCGAGCTTGGGGAAAAATTCATCTGGCCGGACGGAGAAAAGCTGACCGACGGCGACAAGCTGCCCGACGGCGACAAGCTGCCCGACAGCGTGGGCGACCTTGAGACCGACTGCCACGCGCTACTGACACAGTACGCTGTTTTAGCGGACGGCACGGTCGTTCCCTGCTGTCTTGACCGAAACGGCGACATTCCCTTGGGTAATATCTTTGAGCAGACCCCCGAGGAGATACTCTCGTCGCCTCGCGCAAAATTTATGCGCGACGGCATCGCCGCCCACCGTGCGACAGAGCCTCTCTGCGCTACTTGCGGCAAGCGGTGCGGAGCGTTTCAAAAGTAAATAAGAGGGGGAAGATGAAAAATCCCCCGAAAGGATATTTTAACCTATGATAAAAATTTTTTACATGGGAGACGTGCATCTTGACAGCCCGTTCAGCGGCGGCGACCTTTACGCAAAGGAGCGGAAAAGAGCCGAGGCGAGGGCGCTTTTCGCGCGGGTGATTGAATATATAAAGAGCGGCGGGTACGACCTGGTGCTCATCCCCGGCGACCTGTACGAGGCAGACGCCCTTTCCCGCGAGGGTGCGGAGTTTTTGAGAGCACAGCTCGGTTCTCTTGCCTGCCCCGTTGTGATAGCTCCCGGAAACCACGACCCCTACGTGGCAGGCGGCTTTTATGCGGGCAAATTGCCCGAAAACGTGTTCGTTTTCCGCGGCGAAGAGCTGTCACACTTTGATTTTGAAGATAAGAAAATAAGAGTTTACGGATATGCGTTTACGGGCAATTCCTACCGCAAAAATCCCCTGGCGGGATTTGAGCGCGAGGATAGCTCAATGATAGACCTGCTCTGCGCCCACGGAGACGTTGCGTCGCCTGTGTCACCCTACGCCCCCCTGTCGGTTCCCGACATGGAGAACGCGGGCTTTGCGTATTGTGCTCTGGCGCACATTCACCGCCCGCCGCAGATAATCGAGGGGGATACCTGCATCGCCTATTCGGGGTTCCTGTGCGGCCGCGGCTTTGACGAGACGGGCGACGGCGGCGCCGTGTCCGTGTCCATATTCGATAAAGGGGACAGCGTAAAGGCAGTTCCCGAGAGAATAAAATTTGAGGGCGCGAAATATGAAATCGAGAGTGCCGACGTCAGCGGCTGTTCAAGCGATATTGCAACCGCCGAGATACTTCGCCGCCTGATCGCGAGAAAGGAATTTGGAGAGGAGACCTCTCTGCGGATAGTTCTTGAGGGCAATATTTCCCGTGATTACCGTCCCGATACCCGCCGTCTGGCAACAGAGCTTGCGGGGGGACTTGCGTTGCTTGAGATAAAGGACAACACCCTGCCTCTGCTTGACACCGAGTCGCTTGAAAATGATGTGACGGTTCTGGGCGAGCTTTACCGAAGCCTCAAAGCAAAGATGATTGAGGGAAGTGAGCGTGAGCGCGCCGTGGCGGCAATGGCACTGAGGCTTGGCATGGCGGCACTGGAGGACAGGGAGATCACTCCCGTTCTCGGGATTTCGGAGGAAGAAGGCGAGGACTGAAATTGAAAATAAAAAGTGTTTATATAAAAGAGTTCGGCTCGATCCGCGACCGTGAGATAACTCTGTCCGATGGGCTGAACATCATCGAGGGCAACAACGAATCGGGCAAAAGCACCCTGTTGTCCTTTATAAAATTCATGCTCTACGGTCTGCCAAAGCGGGCGGCGGGAGAGGTGGTCGGCGAAAAGGAGCGCGCCTTTTCCTGGAGCGGCGGTGTGGCGGAGGGTAGCATGACGGTGGAGACACAGGAGGGCTTGCTTCGCATTGAGCGGTCGGCAAAGGAATCCTTGCGCGCCGAGACTCCGAAAATATACCGAGTTGAGACGGGCGAGCGGGTTCATGCGGGCGAAAACCCCGGCGAGCTGTTTTTCGGTTTGCCCCTGAACGTCTTTGAGAGCACGGCCTGTGTCAGACAGCTGAAATGTACTCAGCTTGATGGCAGCGGGCTTGGCACGTCCATCGAAAATCTTATGGTGGCGGCAGACGAAAACACAAGCGTGAAAAAAGCCACCGCAAAGCTTGACAGTGTTCGCAAAAAGCTGATGTATAAGAGCCGCCGAGGGGGCGAAATTGCCGAGCTTGAGGATTCGGTACACGCATATGAGATGCGGGTGAGAAACGCCGCCGAGCGGTCACGACATGTTCGGGAGCGGGAAGAGACCTTGGAGAGCACGGAGCAGATAATTGCTCAGACAAGGGCGAAGATAGCGGAGGAAAAGGCACTCAACCGTGCCTATGATCTGCGTCAGACGCAGATCCGCTTTGATGCGCTCCATAGCGCGGAAAAGCGAGTGGAGACCCTCAAAGCGCAGGAAAGAGAGGCACTTGACGGCGGAATTTTCGGAGGCAGGCTTCCTGCTCAGACCGAGATTTCGGAGCTTGCCGAGCGCCGAACGAGATATCTTGGAGCCGTGGACAGCCGAAGCTCCGCCGAGCGCGGGCTTGAGGAGCTGAGACGTCAGCGCCCCGCCGAGGACGAGACCGACAGCCACGCCGAGCGCATGACGCAGGCGGGCGGTGAGCGAGGCGTTCTTGAAAGCTATTCCGCGGGAATGAAAAAAGCGGAAAACGCAAGGAAAACGGGAGTTTTCCTTGGAGCTTTGGCGGCTGTTCTCGCCCTTTTCGGCGGAGCGGCCTTTGCGGCGGAAAAGATCCTGCCGAGCCTGCTCCCGCTTGAGGGTGTGACCACGGTGCTGACCGTCATCGGAGCCGCCGCATTGAGCATTTTGTGCGTTGTTTTTGCGGTTTTGAGCGGAGTAAAATCCAAAAAGCTCAAAAATGAGAGCACGGACTATGCCCAGAGCTTCGGATGCACCGAAAACAGCCGCGAGGCACTTGTTATTCGCCTTGCCGCACTTCGTCACCGCATTTCCGAGCGTGACAGCCTTGACGCCATGCTCTCGCGCATGAGTGACAACGCAAAAGGCGCGCTTCAAGCGGAAAAGGCCGCGTTTGACGCGCTTTACGAGCAGTTTTATTCCCTGTGCCCGGGCGAGATTCTGAGCGAGAGCGATGCGGCGGAGAGGACGGCGGAGCTTCTTGAGAGTTATCGGCTCCTCTCGGACACGGTGAGCGAAATTCGCCGTGACATTGACAAATATTCCGCTCTGGCACAGGAGCGGAGCCGTGAGCTTTCCGCCTTTGACGAGGAGGAAATCCGCCGCGCCGTTACTCCCGAGCTGCTTGAGGAGCTGGCGAGCGTGAACATAACGGGACTGCGCCGCGACCTTGAGTTTCAGCAGGCAAAGCTTGACAGCGCCGTTGCGAAGCAGCAGACAGCCGAGCGAGAGCTGATAACCCTGCGGGCGACCTCCGAGGATCCGGCGCGGCTGGCGGTGGAGCTGGACGAGCTGAAAAAACAGCTTGAAGGCCGCCGATTTATGCTTGATTCCCTGACGCTGGCGGCAGAAAGCATCGCCGAGGCGTCGGAGTCGGTGCGCAGAAGCATAACCCCCATGCTGAAAAAGCAGGCGGGCGAGCATTTGAGCGAGCTGACGGGAGGCAGATATTCCGAGCTGTCCATATCCCCCGATTTCACGGTCAGCGTCCAGGCAGGCGGCGTCACACGACCCGTGGAGGCGCTGAGCAGCGGCACCCGCGATGCGGCGTACCTTGCCATCAGATTGGCACTTGTGTCCGTGCTCTACCGAGCGGAGCAGCCCGTACTGCTTCTTGACGAGGTTCTCTCGCAGATAGACGACACGAGAGCGAAGAATATTCTTTCTATGCTCGACGAGCACGCCAAAAACGGCATTCAGTGCCTGCTCTTCACCTGCCACACCCGCGAGTCCGCGAGCATAGATGCCCCTGTGGTGAGGATGTAAGAGATGCGCTTGGGGTGCTTTTGAAAAAGCCCCCCAAACCCCGCAAAACTTTCAAAAAGGGTTTTAATCTTCAACATCCTTTGTAGGGACAGGCGTCCTCGACTGTCCGTTTACGGTAGATTTATTTAAGTTTCACGTCTGTGGACAGTCGAGGACGCCTGTCCCTACAAACCCCAACACCACCCCGAAAGGAAGTAACCATGAAAAGATTCTTTTTCACACTTGCCGTTCTTCTGATGACCCTCGCAACCCTCACCGCCTGCGGTGACAGGACGGGAGACACCGACGGCATAACAAAGGTAAAATACGATTCCGGGACGGGGAAGGTGTCCATCACGGCAACTCTGACCTCGGACACCTATAAGAAATATAAGAATGAGACGCTCTATATCATGGAGATCCCCGCGGGGCAGTTTTTGCGGGACGTTTCCACCTCCGTACCCGCCGCACAGCTCAAAGCCAAGGGAACAATGGAATATTCTCTTGACCTTAAAAGCGGTGCGCGCACCCTGCTCTATTCGGGCTTCGTTCTGGCGCGCTACGATCTGGCGGAAGGCTATACCCCCGTGGGCGAGGTAAGATACGTGGAAAACCCCGAGGCGTTGGCGACCTCGACCAAAGCTTACCCCACCTTTGTCTCTCAAAAGGGGCTTTTCGTGACCTCTGCCGCGCAGGCGGTGAAAACGGGCACGAAACACACTATAATTCGCGTTCCCGTTGAAAAATACATTCGCGCAAAGGGCGACGACGAGACCCTCGCCACCATCTTTTGCGGCAATACATACTATATAAACCGCGCCGAGCTGAGCCGCCTTGACCATAAGGTGAAAACCATGTCCGAGGCGGGCATTGAGGTTATTTTGCAGTTCACTCTCGACACAAGCCCCTACGAGCTTGACGGCGGCATCGGCAAGCTGGCCTCGGTCTACACCTCGGGCGGCAGTGCCCCCGAGGGGGAAAACAAGCATTACGCGCTGGCGGTTTCCGACCCCGACTGCTTTGAAAAGCTGGCGTCCTTCTTTGAATATTTGGCAGAACGGTACACAAGAGAGGATGGCGAATACGGCTTTGCGGGGGCGTTCATCATCGGTGACGGTGTAAACGACCTTGAGAGCACCAACGTCGACACCGAGCGCACCCTCGCCGAGACCACCGAGAGCTATGCGCGGCTTCTCAGAATAGCATACACGGCACTTCGCTCAAAGTACGCAAACGGCAAGATATTCGTGTCCGTTGACAGCAATTGGACGGCAGAGAATAATACGGGCGCGACCACCGAGCCCGCAGATACGGCGGCTTCCGACGAGGATGCGGCGGAACAGACGCCGAATTCGAGCGAAAATATGCCCGTGGCAAAGCGCAGACGCTTCGGGTCAAAGGAGTTTTTGTCAAATCTTGCCGCAAGGCTTCTGCGAGGCGGCGATATTGCCTATTCGGTCTGCCTCACGCTGCTTGACGACGGCGACAGTGACGTGTCAAATGACGTAAGCGAGGGCGGCAAGACCCCGAGCAGCATAAACTGCGGCAACCTGACTGCCGTAAACACCTTTTTGAACTCAACGGGGCTCACCTACGGAGACGAGCGCCGTGAGCTTATCGTCATCGCGTCTCTGCCCGCCGAAAACGAAGAAAAGATGGCGGAATCCTACGCAAAACTGTTTTTTGCCTGCCACGAAAACGCCGTCAGCGCCTTTATCTATAACGGCGAGCGCGACGGCATGACGGGCAACGGCGAGACCGGACTTATGACCTCGGGCGGTGACGGGCAGAAGCCCACGCAACGCTCGATATACGAGATTTACACGGAAATCGACCGCGCGGGCGGCGCGGCAATTCTCTCAAAGCTCTCTGCCGCTCTTGGCGAGATGGCGGGCAATTATCAAAAAGAAAAGGACCCCGTCCTGCATCTGACGGGCACCGGCTCAAGCTCCGAGCAAAAGGAAAAAAGAACCGAAACCACCGCGCTGTTCAGCTTTGACGGCAGTAGCGTGGGCGGCTTCTATCCTGCGTACAACGCTCTTTCTCTCGAGCCGCGGGGTGACGGCAAGGACGCATCCATCTGCGCTACCCTTTCGCCTCTTGGCCCTGGTGACCTTGCAGGCGTACGCTCTCCCGAAATTTCCGGTGAGAGATTTGCACGGGGACGAACAATTAAGCTCGTGCTTGAGGCCGACAGCCCTTCGTCCAACACGAGCCGCGTGACGCTGTTCCTCAGCGGCACGGGCGTTGACGGAGACGTCAGCTATCTGAGCGAGGCGATCGTTCAGTCGGGCAACCGTCAGACGGTCTATTTTGACATTTCCGAGTTTGCGGACGAGATCGGGGATGAGGACACCGTGCGGCTTTCGGTATGGTGCGAGGCGGACAACGGCGCCCCCGTCGGCGACGGCGACAACGGCGGCTACGCGCTGAGCATATACGGCATAGAGCTCACGTCAAAGAAGCCGATCAGCCCGCTTGTCTGGATAATTCCGCTGATTTTGGTGCTTTTGACGGGCGGATTCTTCTTTGTGACACGCGGTATTCCGATTCTTTCGACGGCGATCTCAAATTATCGGGAGAACACGGCGAGAGAAAGGGCGATGCGCCAAAGACAGCGCAGAGCAGAGGGCAGGCAGGGTGCAATTCCCGGCAGAAGCCCCGGGACACCGAGCGCTCAAGGATCAAGCCGTCAAGGTGCGCCGAGCGCTCAAGGATCGAGCCGTCAAGGTGCGCCGAGCACTCGGAGACCGAGCGCAAATCCTCCGAGACCCGGCACGAGACCGCGCCGATAAAAAATAAGAACGTCCCTATTTCACCACGCCTGCGGGCAGAAGGGAGAAACAAATGGATATAAGAGAACGGGAGCTTTCCAGCGACATAACGCGGTACGAAACGAAGACCGAAGACTTTTACTTCATGCGCCGAAACGAGCACTCCAAGGGCAAGCTGCATTGCAGACCGCACCTGCACTATCATATAGAGTTCGGAATCCTGCGACAGGGCACCACCACACTTTTCGTTGACTCGGTTGAATACAAATTGGAGGCGGGGGATATTTTTATTGCCTTCCCGAACCAGATCCACCGATACGATTCGACCGACTACGAGATGTACGATCTTATTATCGCTAATCCCGACACCATGCCCGAGCTGGCGAGCGTATTTGGCTCCAGCGTTCCGCGGTATGCGGTGCTGAAAAAGTGTAGCAGCACCGAGCATCTCAGCGAGCTGATGGATCTTATTTGCCGTGCGGCGGCAAATCGCGGCGATCAGTACAGAGAGCTGATAATCAAAGGGCATATGCTGTCCTTCCTCGGAGAGCTTCTTTCGGTTCTTCCGCTGTCCGATTCGAGGCTGGGCGATTCCCACGCCCTAAAGGCAGTGGTGAACTATTGCACGAAGAATTTTTCAAAGGAGCTTTCCCTGTCGATCCTTGAAAACGAGCTTCATATCAGCAAATATTATATTTCTCATCTGTTTTCAAACAAGTTGCAGGTGCGCTTCAATGACTACATAAACTCATTGCGTATATCCGAGGCTTGCAGGCGCTTGCGCCGAACCGACGATACGGTCACCGAGATATCCGAGGCGGTAGGCTTCGGCACCCTGCGCACCTTCAACCGCGCGTTCACCAAGCAAATGGGTATGTCTCCCTCGGAATATAAGAAGCAGAAAACACACTAGGGACCCTTTGAAAAGGGTCCCTAGAACCCCCTACATAAACAAGCGATTTTTCAAATCAAGCGAATCCGGCACTGTCGGATTGCGCGCATCGGGCGCAAGCCGCCGACGAGCCTTAGCGAAAAGCGGTTGCGATCCGTAAGGGAAGCAATCCCTTTGAGCGCCCAGCGAGACGGCGGAGCCTTTCTTCTTTTTGCTCTTTCCGTCCATTTTCT
>CAZISP010000022.1:0-9166 GCA_964541955.1 uncultured Lachnospiraceae bacterium | reverse complement strand
CCAGCTCTCGGGCGGACAGAAGCAGAGAATCGCCATTGTCCGCGCGCTCATGATGAATCCCGACGTGCTTCTTTTCGACGAGCCCACGTCTGCTCTCGACCCCGAAATGGTCGGCGAGGTTCTGGAGGTTATGAAATCTCTGGCAAAGGACGGCATGACGATGGCTGTGGTTACCCATGAGATGGGATTTGCCCGCGAGGTTGCTGACAGGATCCTGTTCGTCTGTGATAAGGGAATTGCCGAGCAGGGCACCCCCGCGGAGCTTTTCTCAAACCCCAAAAACCCCAGAACCCAGCAGTTTTTGCAGAGTATTCTATAATAAAAAAGAGCAGGTGCCCTGGCACTTGCTCTTTTTTATTTCTGTTCGTCCTTTTTTATCATTCGGTTGATTCTCATAAGGTCGCCCAGCATGGTGAATGCGTCCTTGATAAGATTCACCTTCGATTCACGGTGGTTGATTATCTTTACGGGGACCTCTATTATTTTTAAGCCCGCATTTTGCGCTCGCAGGATTATCTCAAAGTCAAATGCGAAGCCGTCAATCTTGCACTTTTCAAGCACGGGGCGGATTTTTTTACCCACAAACGCCTTGCAGCCGCATTGGGAATCGGATGCCTTGAGCCCGCCTACGACACCCAGCACCTTGATGTAAGCCTTTGATGCCAGCTTCCGCGAGAATGTGTAGCCCTCGTATCCGTCGGATGAAATGTTGCGTGAGCCGATGGAAACGTCCGCTGTGCTGTCCGCTTCAAGGGAATCGAACATTTTTTTGATAGTCTCACAGCCGTACGCAAGGTCGGCGTCGGTGAACATTACAAGCTCGCCCTCGGAGGCAAGAATCGACGCCCTCACGCCTCTGCCCTTGCCGTGGTTTTCCATGCCCTCTACCAGCCGCACACGGGGAAGGGCAAGGTCTTTGATGATTTGCGCGGATTTATCCGTGCTTCCGTCATCGTAGAAGATGACCTCGTAATCGTCGCCGTAAACTCCGTCAAGATAAGAGACAAGCGTTCTTGCCGTGCTCTCGATTATTGATTCCTCGTTGTACATGGGGATGCAAACGGAATATTTCACTTGTCTCAGCCTTCTTTCACTGTGTTCTGGTATACGAAAATGTCAAATTGCGCTATTGTAGTAAGCGTTTCGAGCCCTGCAAGCTTTTCCTTGTCTGAGCGGCTTGTTCTGTAAAAATACGGGGTCATGGAGAAGAGATTCCGGATGTCCTCTTGACTTTTAAGCGTGATTTCAAAGGAAACCGTCTTTTTTTCAAGCAAGTTCATGCTGTGTGGCAGGTCTGCCCGTTCCTCGTTTTTGTATGCGGTCTCATATATGGCTTCCTTGAGCCCAAGCAAATGGTCTTTGCCCGCCGCTCCGATAATAAGTATGCCGTCTTTTCTCAAAACCCGACAAAATTCTTCCTCGGAGCAGGGGGCGAACAGGTTTATTACGCCGTCAAAGGAGCTGTCGGCGGTGGGAAGGTCGAAAATTCCCGCAACGGCGTATAGCTCATTCAATGTACCCTCGCGCTTCGCTCTTTTTGCGGCGTTTTCAACGGCAAATTTCGACAGGTCAATACCAAGAGCACTTTCGCACACCCTTGCCGCCCGATGGGTGTAATATCCCTCGCCGCAGCCCGCGTCAAGAAGGGATTTAACGCCGTATTTTTCGAGCAAAGTATTTATCTCGTCCGAAAAGGGACGGTAAAAATCCTTTTCCAAAAACGCCGTTCTGCTTGCCGCGCAGGCCTTGTCGTCGCCGCTGCCGCCGTGACCGCAAAGCAGGTTCACGTGCCCTGACCTTGCAAGGTCAAAGCAGTGTCTTTTTCCGTCTGCGCGGCAGAGCAGGGAATTTCCGCTTGCCTCAAAGCCCTTGCCGCAAACGGGGCAAATTAATGTGTCTTCAAATCGGGTATTCAAATCGGGTTTCCGTCCTTACTCTGTCGTTTTTGTTTCACCTATGGCGGGCACCGTGTCAAGCTCGAACCAGAAGGTGCTGCCAACGCCCACGGTGCTGTAGAGCCCGTAGGTCGCCTTGTGCATCTCGAGGATTCCTTTGACGATTGAAAGTCCGAGACCCGTTCCGACCGCCGCACGGCGGTGCACCTTGTCAACCTTGTAATATCTGTCCCAGATGTAGGGTATCTGCTCGGGCGGGATTCCCTCGCCCGTGTCTGTGACGGTAATTCTTACCTTGCCGCCGTTTATTATCTGGCGCACGGTAACGGTTTTGTCTGCGCCCGTGTAGTTGATTGCGTTGTTTATAAGGTTGTATATGACCTGAAGCATCATGACTCTGTCAGCCATGACCTCGGCGTTTTCATCAGCTTCAAAGCTGATATTGTATCCGTCCTTTTCCGTGAGCTTCTCGTAACGGTGCAGGGTAGACTTGACCGTTTCCGTGAGGCTGAACTGCTCGGGCTCGATTTTTCTTGTTCCCGCCTTGATTCTCGATATGTCAAGCAGGTCGCTTACAAGCTCGCTGAGCCGTGTCGTTTCGTCAACGATTATCTGAACGTTTTCCGGAGTGTTCTCTCCCGGAATGTCGCGGATTACCTCGCTGTAGCCCTTTATCATGGTAAGCGGTGTTCTCAGGTCGTGAGAGATGTTTGCCAGCAGCTCTTTTTGGAGCTTGTCGGTTTTTGAAAGCTCCGCGGACGCGTAATTCAGCGCGTCGGAAAGCTCTCGGATTTCGCGGTAGCCGTCTCCGTCAAAGACCTCGTTGTAATCACCTCTTGCAAGCTTTTCAACCGATTTGTTCAGCTTCACGATGGGCTTTGTGATCTTCCTGGATATTACGATCGAGATAAAAAGCGCGCCCAGAAGAGTGAAGACGACGATCGACCTGAACTGGTTCATATAGGTGTTAGTGATAGCACTGACGGGTTGGATCCGGGAATCAAGCAGGATCATATATTCTTTTCCCGAGGCGGTATTGAAGATTCGGACGTAGATCGTGTCGCCCTCGTATTCATCTCCTCCCTCAATATCCTCCTGACCCGTGAAATCCACATTTTTCAGGAGAGTTCCGCCGTTTTCCACAGCCTCTCTGTACAGGCTGTCTACGTTGCGGGTGGGAATATGGTGGATAAGGCATCTTTTCGAAACGTCCAAGGAGAGAATCTTGCTCCCGCGCAGGCTTTCGATCGAATAGGTGAGTACGCAGATCGAATAATTGCTTGCCATGCTGTGGGCAACGTTTTCAAGATCATCGTTTTCGATGTTTTCCTCTATCACGTCCGCGAGCCTGTAAAGCTCGGACATTTTTGATCTTTCGTAAAACTTGGGAAGCAGGAGCACCTGAAATATCCAAACGACAATTAAAACGAAGGCGGTGAAGACGGCAAGGGAAATAAACAAGGTTCCCGTTATTCCGAATTTGCCCTTAAACGCCCGAGAGCCCCGGCGGTTTTCACTTCCGCCGGGGGCTGCTTTGTTTATTGTGCTTGAAGATTTCAGATCAGGCTTCAAATCTGTATCCCATTCCTCTCAATGTTACGATGTGTTTGCTGTATTCTCCGAGACTGCGGCGAAGAAGCTTGATGTGGGTGTCAAGGGTTCTGGCGTCGCCGTAAAAGTCGTATCCCCAGACCTCGCGGATAAGCTTTTCTCTGGAGAGCGCGATGTTCTTGTTTTCGAGCATGTAAAAGAAGAGATCGTATTCCTTTGGGGACATATCAACTCTCTCCCCGCGGACGAAAACGAGCCTTGCTGTGATATCCGCGCGCAGACCGCCGTCGTCAAATTCCACCACCACGTTTTCGGGGCGTCCCGAGCCCGCGTCCGCGGCCTTAACACGCTTCATTACCGCCTCAACTCGGAGCATAAGCTCCTTGGGCGAGAAGGGCTTCACCACGTAATCGTCGATCCCCAGCTCAAAGCCGTTTATCTTGTCATATTCTTCGCCTCTGGCACTGAGCATAATGATAGGTGTCTGAGACGTCTTGCGAATCTCGCGACAAGCAGAAAATCCGTCAAGCTCGGGCATCATTATGTCCATTATAATAAGATCGAAATTTTCTTTTCTGCAGCAAAGAACCGCTTCCATGCCGTCACACGCCTCGGTAACCTTGTGTCCTTCGAAGACGGCGTATTTTGTGATTATTTCACGGATCCTTGCCTCGTCATCAACAACAAGAATACTGTACATGGATATTCTCCCCTCAGTCAAAGGTCACGTCGCTTGACGTGGGATTATACTCTCTCAATTCAAGATTCACCTCTACCATTCGTCCGTTTCTTGCGAGAACGATCTTGACCGTGTCTCCAACCGAGCAGTCGGTGAGAGCGGCCGTAATATCGGAGGAGGTGGATACCTCGGTGCCGTGTACCGAAACGATTCTGTCGCCGTTCTTTATTTCGTCGGAGTATTTTGATTCAAGAACGTAAACTCCCAGCGTGCTTACTCTGTATGCGCTTGCCATAAACCAATCGCTTATGTCAACAAGATCAAGCCCGTGGTCAACTCTGCCTCGAACGTAACCGTATTCCACAAGCTGGTTGAACACGTTATACGCCGTATCGATGGGGATAGCGAAGCCCAGACCTTCAACGTCATCGCCCGTAGATTTGGCGTTAACGATGCCTATAAGCTCTCCGCGCAGGTTGAACATTCCGCCTCCCGAGTTTCCGGGGTTTACCGCGGCATTGGTCTGAAGCAGGGTCATTTTCTCACCCTCCACCGTGATCTGACGGTCAAGGGCGCTGATAATACCGCACGTAACCGTGCCGCCGAGTGAACCGAGCGGATTGCCGATAACGATAACCTCCTGAGCCAGAACGAGGGTTGAGGAGCTTCCGAGAACGGCAGCTGTGAGAGTTTCGTTTGGAGTTATCTTAAGCACCGCAATATCTGAAGATGCATCGGTGCCGATAAGCTTGGCGTCATACGTGTTGCCGTTTGTCAGGGTGACCTTTATGGTGCTTGCCCCCGAAACCACGTGGTTATTCGTGATGATATAGCCTTCTTTTGCCACGATCACGCCGCTTCCCGCGCCGCTGGCGATATACTGGGAATAGAAGCTGCCCGTAACCATTTGCTCTGTGTTGATTTCGACCACGGAATCCTTGATGAGGGCAACCGCCTCGGACATGGTCATAAGCTCGCCGATCTTGCCGCCCGAGACGTCTGTAGTCTCGCCGGGATTTTTCGACACGGTGGGACTGCCATCGGTGACGTTATCCTCATCGGTGTCGGCAACGCTTTCATCGCCCGTGCTGTCGGGAAGGACTGCCTGCTGATCCTCTGTCGTGTCGGCGTCCACGATGCCTGGGTTGGGGTTGGAATTGAATATATTTCCCATTTTCATCATGGCTATGGTGACACAGCCGATAACTATCAAAGCGGCGAGAACACAGCAACAAATGACGGCGACCGCCGCCAGGTTTGTCTTTTTCTTCTGCTCGGGACGGGGCTGATTTGTATTATGGTAGGGGTTGTATCCCGAGCTTCCGTAAGGAGAGTATGCGTCCGAATATGAGGACGAGGAATAGCCGTTTTCTCTCGGATTTCCGTTGGTAGGGGTCTCGGGCGTGTATACCTGTCCGCAGGTGGGGGTTACGCCTTCCGCCGGGCCGTTGTCGGGACAGTGCCCCTGAGCACCTTGGTCGGGTGTGGTCTGATCTCTATTTTGATCAAAGGGATTGTTGTTTGTATTCATGCTTATCTCCATTTCCCCGCCGCGCGGCGGCACAAACAGTATTTGGAAACACCCGCCGCCGTCTTGACGGAAAAGGGGCGCACCTCGTTTTGCAGGTGTTTTACGCGCGAGAAGCTGTTATTGCACGTAACCTTCCGAAAAAACGTTTTTGGGTTTACAATCGTATTATAAAGTCCCATTGTGACAGTTTTTTGACGGCGAAATAAACAAGTGCTGAATTAAAAGGTATTGTTTTTGTAATTGAGCTGATTTTGAGGCTTCCTTTACCTGATTCCCGTCGTTTTCATTATTTTTTTCAAAATGCTCCATAAAGCGAAAACGACCGACGTGGCGATGGCACAAAGAAGGGAAGCGGCAGAGATGAGAATTCCCAAAAAGTAGTAATAAAAGGACATGGCGTTACCCATGGAAAACAGGGGATTTTGGGGATTCAGCGAAACGAGATAGATGATAATCCCCGCCAACAGCCCCACGGCCTCAAATGAAAAAAGAACGATAAAAACCGAATTTGCCGCGCCGAATTTTCTTCTGAGGACGGCAAACTCCAAAATGCCTGCGCCCACAGCCGCCGTTGCGCCGCTGATTTCAGCCACCCAATCGAGTGCCGATGAAAAGGCGGGATATAAGGCGGAATCGGTCAGACTGCCAAGCGAAAGTGCGGCTGTCAGAACCATAACAGAGCAAAAAAGGGTGATTCCGCCTATTTTTGCGGGTCTTGAGCCTTTGAAAAAATCAATTATCTTCATTTTTGTTGATTTCACCTTAAAAATCGGGATTTTCAAGAATTACAGCCGAAAAGGGTGCCAGCGTACCCTCAAAAACGGAGGACGTGAGAAGGTCAAGACCCTCAAGATCGGTGTTCACCCAACCGTCTCCCGCATTTACGGCAACCGCCACGGAGCCGTGCTCGCTCTTTCTCAGATAGGATATAAATGCACCCTCGGCGCGCAGAATCCTGAACTCTCCGTCCTGCAGGGCGGGGAGCTTCGCGCGGATCCTGCCGAGATTTGTATAGTGCTCGGTCAGAGCGCGATCTTCCTTGCCCCATGGGAAAGGGAAGCGGCAGAAGGGGTCGTGATAGCCCTCCATACCCGCCTCGTCGCCGTAGTAGACCGACGGGAAGCCGTAGACGGTGTACTGAATTGTCGAGGCTAACTTCAAAAGCTTCACCGCGCGCTCTCTGTTCTCGGGCGCAAGCCTTGTTTTCGCAAGCTCGCTGTTTGGCAGATCAAACTTGTTCTCGCCGCCAAGTATCGTCAAAATCCGTTCGGTATCGTGAGTGCCTAAAATGTTCATCAACGAATCGCAGACACACTTGGGGTAGGATGCGTATATTGAAACGAGCGTAGCTTCAAGCTGCTTTGCGTTTCCCGACAAAAGATAGCCGATAACGGCGTTCTTGAAGGGATAGTTCATTACGCTGTCGAGCTGAGCGCCCTGGAAATAGCGGCGGCGATAGCCGTAGGCTATTTTGTCGGCGGCGTTTTCCCAGACCTCGCCGATAATAAAGCCCTCGCCCACAGAATCCTTCTTTACCTGCTCGCGCAGACCGTCGAGAAATTCGTTTCCCAGCTCGTCCGCCACGTCAAGTCGCCAGCCGCCGATGCCCATCTTCGTGTATTTTGAGATTATCTTGTGCAGAAGATAGTCGCGGCAAGAGGGCTCGCGTGTGTTCAGCTTTGGCATTATAGTTATACCCCACCAGGAGTCGTAGCTGCCGTCTTCCCTCCAATAATACCAATTGCGGTAAGGAGAGTCGACGGACTGAAACGCTCCGTGAGAGTCGTATTTTCCGTATTTGTTGAAATATTTGCTGTCATCTCCCGTGTGGTTAAAAACGCCGTCAAGAATTACCCTCATTCCGTATTTCCCGGCTTTTTCGATGAGAGCCCCCAGCGCCTCGTCGCCGCCCAGCATCTCGTCAACGCGGCTGTAATCGCCTGTGTCGTAACGGTGGTTTGAATACGCCTTGAAGATGGGACTGAGATAAAGGATATTTACTCCGAGAGACCTCAGATAATCGAGCTTTTCGATGATTCCCCAAATGCTTCCGCCGAAAAATTCGTTATTTCGGACGAACGCCCCGGGATATTGTGCAAACTGGGGAATTCCGTTCTCCCAGTCGGAATTGTAGGTGGCATCGTCGCGCTCGGGAGCCTTGAACGAGCCACGGTTGAAGCGGTCCACAAAAATGTGGTACATAACGGCGCCTTGCGTCCACTGTGGGACGGCGAAATCCTGCTGTGCCACAAGAAGGCGGAATTTCTCGCCATCGGAAAAGGACAGGACCGCGTTTACATTGTTCTCCGCGTTGCAAAAGAGCGTCTGCGCTCCGCGAGACAGGATAAAGTTGTAATAAAAAAGACCGCAACCGCTGTCACCGCAAAGCTCGGCGGTGTCCATCGTTACAGAATAAACGTCGGCACCGAGTATGGTGTCGGTATAAGACAGGGAGGTGGCAGACGGTGCCTCGCCGTCACGGGCAAGAGACATTCGTACGGCGGTGATGCCGAGGCTTCTCGGTATCTCAAGCTCAAACAATATCTTCTGTCCAAAGTGAAAAGCGCCGAAAGAGGAGACGTCGGTCTCCCCCTCTTTTTTTCTGAATTTAATGCAGCTTCCTGCGGCACTCAGTGCCGCAGGAAGTGTATCGTTTTTTATAAACATAGGTTAAATCAGTCCTTGGTGAGACGGTTAAGGTGCCATATCTTTTGCGCGTAGTCGTTGATGGCACGGTCAGCCGCAAAGTACCCTGCGGAAGCAATGTTGATAAGGGACTTTTTGTTCCACTCGGTGGGGTCGTTTCTGTAAAGCTCCATAACCTTTGCGTGAGTTGTGCGGTAGGACTCGAAATCAGCCAGGCACATAAATGGGTCGGCAACTCCGTGACCGGAGAGCAGGTAGCTTCCGATATTTGCAAAGGACTGACCTGCAAAGCCAACGTTCAGGCAGTCAATGACCTTCTGAAGTCTCGCATTGTTTGCGTAGTAAACAGCGGAGTGGTAGCCGTTCGTCCAAAGCTCCTCCACCTCGTTCTTGTTAAGACCGAAGATGAACATATTGTCATCGCCTGCCGCCGCAAGCATCTCAACGTTTGCACCGTCCAGCGTGCCCAGCGTGAGCGCGCCGTTTATCATGAGCTTCATGCAGCCCGTGCCGCTGGCTTCCTTGCCTGCAAGAGAGATCTGCTCGGAGATCTCAGCCGCGGGAATAAGGCACTCGGCCATGCTTACGTTGTAGTCCTCCATAAAGATGACTTGGAGCTTTTCACGCAGTATAGGATCGCTCTCGATATCACGGCCGATGTAACAGAGAAGACGAATGATCTCCTTTGCCATAGCGTAACCGGGAGCCGCCTTTGCACCGAAAATAAAGGTGGTAGGCGTGATCTCCATGTTGGGATTTTCCTTGAGTGCGGCGTAGAGGTTGATGATGTTCAGAGCGTTGAGAAGCTGACGCTTGTACTCGTGGAGACGCTTGATCTGAACGTCAAATACAGTATTGGGATCT
>CAZISP010000021.1:0-9216 GCA_964541955.1 uncultured Lachnospiraceae bacterium | reverse complement strand
TGTTAATGATTGGAATTGGGGATTTTCTCGTGCTAAGGCAATCATAAAAGCATTGACGAAAGCGAATGTTGACATTGTTGAGGTTGGGTTTTTAAGAAATGTTGAAGATTATAATTCAGATGTTACTGTTTGTAATCGAATAGAAGAGTTAAATAAGCTTCTTCCAAAGAATTGTGGAAATACAATGTATTCTGCAATGGCTATGAGAAGTAATTATGATATATCTAAGTTAAGTCCATATAGTGGGGAAGGAATTGAAATGATTCGAATTACAGCCCACGATTATGATATTGAAGATGGAATGGATTTTGCTAGAGCTGTTAAAGAGAAAGGCTATAAACTTAGTATTAATCCAATTAATATTATGGGATATTCGGATGAACGTATTCTTTGGATTCTTAAACAAGTTAACGAAATTCAGCCATATCAGTTCTCTATTGTAGATACATTTGGAAGTATGAAACGTAGAGATTTAGATCGTATTGTTAATCTAGTTGATAATAATCTAGATAGAAATATTAGAGTTGCGTTACATTTACATGAGAATATGTCACTTAGTTGTTCTTTAGCTCAAAGATTTGTGGATTTTCATCTGAATAGACCAACTTCTATAGATGGCAGTTTGATGGGAATGGGAAGAATTCCAGGTAATTTACCTATTGAGCTTATTGCTGATTATCTTAATGATTATAATGAAACGTCTTATGATATTGATTATTTGATGGATGCTATTCAGGATTATATAGAACCTATTAAAGGTAAAAATGAATGGGGATATACACCAGCATATTTTTTGTCTGCCAGATTCAATTTGCATAGAAATTATGCAGAACATTATTTGAAAAAAGGTGATTTATCTAATAGAGATATTAATCGAATTTTAGCTCGTTTTGATAGATCTAAAACGACAGCTTTTGATATCAAGTATGCAGATGAGCTCTATGAGGAGTATAAGAATAACAAAATAGATGACAAAAATGATAGAAATAAGTTGCTTGATAACATAAGAGATAAAGATATTTTAATAATTGCCCCAGGACATTCTATTGTTGAATATGAAGAAAAAGTACAAAAATATATAGAAGAAGAAAAACCAATCGTTATTGCGGTAAATTTTATTCCTGAAAATTATAAAGCGGATTACATCTTTTTTAGCAACAATAAGAGATTCGGAAAAGCTGACAATTATTCATGTCCTATAATTATTACATCTAATTTGGAAAGTGATATTGCAGAATACAAATTCGATTATAATAGTTTATCTGGATCATTTGATCAAGGATGTAATAGTTTAATTATGCTATTAAAACTTTTGAAGGATATGTTAGTTAGTAAAATAGTGATTGCGGGTGCAGATGGATACGAAGTAGGTAAAAATAATTATTATAATACAAGTATAAGAAGTTATACTGAACATGATAATAGATTTAATCTTGCAGTTGCTGAGGCTATAAATAAATTGGATATCAAAGTTAAGTTTCTTACACCTTCTGCTTATGATAGATAAGATTATATAGAAAGCAGAGGAAAATTGTGATATGAAAAGATTAATTAAATATCTAGTAATTGACGTCGATGGAACAATGACAGACGCTGGTATTTATTATGATGAAAATGGAAACGAACTAAAAAAGTTTTGTACAAAGGATGCAGCAGGCTTTTTCGCAGCACATAATGTCGGAATTAAAATTATGGTTTTAACAGGTAGAGAATGTGCAGCTACAACACGTAGAATGACAGAATTGAAAGTAGATTATCTTTACCAAAATATACGAAATAAAAAAGAGTTTTTACGGTGTTTTATTCAGGAAAACAATATTTCCAAAGAAGAACTTGGTTATATTGGTGATGATTTAAATGATTTATCGCCGATGAAGCTTGCAGGATTCGTAGGTTGTCCTAGTGATAGTTGTATTGAGGTTAAGGAAATAGCAGACTACATAAGTAAAGAAAAAGGTGGACACGGAGCAGTTAGAGATATTATTGAACATATACTTTGTGAGTCAGGTGAATGGAGTGCTGCTGTAACGGAAGTATATGAGATTGGTATATAAGAGGAAAGGAAGACAACGTGTTAGAAGAATTAAAGAAAAGTGTTTGTGAAGCGAATTTAGATCTTGTTTCCAAAGGTGTTGTAATTTATACCTGGGGTAATGTTAGTGGAATTTCGGATGATAGAAAGTATATGGTAATTAAACCATCTGGAGTTGAATATAATGGCATGTCTTCAGATGATATGGTTGTAGTAAGTGTTGAGACTGGAGAAAAAGTTGAAGGCAAATGGAATCCGTCTTCCGATACAGAAACCCATCTTGAATTATATAAAGTATTTCCAAATATATGGGGAATTGTACATACACATTCAACAAATGCTGTAGCATTTGCTCAAGCAGGAATAAGTATACCGGCACTTGGAACTACACATGCAGATTATTTTTATGGTGATATACCATGTACTAGAGAATTAAGTAAAGAAGAGGTAGATGAAGCATACGAAACTAATACTGGAAAAGTCATTATTGAAACCATTCAAGAGCTAGATTATGATCCAATGATGATACCTGGCATTATTGTAAAAAATCATGGTCCTTTTACTTGGGGAAAAAATCCAAACAATGCAGTATATAATGCTGTTGTTATGGAGAAGGTTGCTGAAATGAATATAAAAACATTAATGCTAAATCCAGAAAGTGCAATGGCACAGTATATATTAGATAAGCATTACATGAGGAAACATGGTGAAAATGCTTACTATGGACAAAGATAAATCATAAAAAAGAATCAAATATATGGATAAATTTGTAGATAAGTCTTTCTAAAAAAGGTAAAAGTCATATTATTTTTGAGAGAATTATCAATGTTTAAAAGAATATTAAGTTTTAAAGGGTATTAGTGATAGTTGAATTAAAACATGTATTAAGAACAAAAATATGCAGGTAAGTCAATTTAGTTTATCTGCTTTGCGTTGAAATGAGAGTAAACACTTTGTTATTAAATGTGTACCATTAAAAATATAAAATGAATTACAGTTTTAAGATTGGTGTTTTTGGGAGATAGTATGTTCGTTGAGTAGGTAATATATAAGACAGTTGAAATATTAATTGTCTATAGATTGAAATTATGATAAAATATTTCAATGATTAGCTTGACAAGTGAAATAGGAGGAAATAAAGTTTTGACAGCACAGCACAGCACAGCACAGCACAGCACACTATAGGATTAATAAAAATACAATATGAATAATGGAAGCAGTCACAGAATAAGCTATTTTATATAGCTTATTCTGTGACTGCTTTTTTGTTGTGAAAAAGGAGAGAGAAATGGCGACAACCAATATAACATTTGTTTTTATGTTTTTGCCAATAGCATTGGCATTGTATTATTTAGTTAAAGATGAAGCAAAAGAATATGTTTTATTATTTTTTAGTGTTCTCTTTTATGCATGTGGTTCATTGAAATACCTAGGTGTTTTTTTGATATCCATTGTAATTACAATTATTTTGGGTAGAACAATTGCAAAGAATGCCGAAAATAATATATTAAATAAAATTCTATTAATAATAGGGATTATATATAATGTTTCAATTTTAGGATATTACAAATATTATGATTTTGCGTTATCTACATACTCAGGTATAACAGGAACAGTTGTTGAATTAAAAAATTTAGCTTTACCTTTAGGAATTTCATTTTTTACATTTAAAGCTATTTCATATTTAGTGGATGTGTATAGTAAGAAAATTGTATTAGAAAGTAATCCATTTCATGATGCGTTATATTTATCATTTTTTGGACAAGTTATATCTGGACCATTATCTAGGTATAATGATATGAAAAACATTTCTATTACATTAAAGAGCAAGAGTGAACGTTATGACCTTTTTGCGGAAGGTGTATATCGTTTTATGATAGGTTTCAATAAAAAAGTCTTATTAGCGGATGTTTTATCAAATGTCACAAATGAAATTTTTGCAGCTCCATTTGAGAATTTTTCGATGGGATATGCATGGTTAGGTGCTATATGTTATTCTTTGCAGTTGTTTTTTGACTTTGCAGGATATTCAGATATGGCAATCGGTATAACAAAGATGTTTGGTTACAATTGTCCAGAGAACTTTATCTATCCATATATGGCAGAATCAGTTGGAAAGTTTTGGAGAAGATGGCATGTAACCTTAGGTGCGTGGTTTAGAGATTACATATATATACCTACAGGTGGTTCTAGAGTTGGAAAAGTGCGTTTGGCTCTAAACCTATTAATTGTATGGATTCTAACAGGAATTTGGCATGGTTCTGCATGGAACTTTGTGTTCTGGGGACTTGGATATTTTGTTGTAATTGCTTTTGAAAAATATACAGGATTGCCAGAGAAGATAACGTCAAAAGTTGGACAAGCGATTTATCGAATTGGGATGCTACTCTTTATAAATTTCCAGTGGGTAATTTTCCGTTCAGACAGTTTGTTAAATGGTCTTTGTTTTATAAAAAGAATGTTTATCTGTGAAGAAAATCCACTGGCAGATACCAGAACATTGTTTTTGTTGAAAGATTACTTCACATTTATTTTAGTTGCAATCATATTGTGTTTTCCAATTGTACCTTGGATTGAAAAGAAATGTGAGTCAAATGAAAAAATACATAATATTGTACAAGCGATAATAATGCTTATTGTACTAACGTTGTTTGTATGGGCTCTTTCGTTTGTAGTATCAGGATTGAATAATCCATTTGCGTATGCGAATTTTTAAGATTGGAGGAGGTATACATATATGGTTAAAATAAGTAATGCGAAACGTATTTTGGCAAGTGTATTTATTCTTGCAATAGGTTTATTTGCAATTAAAAGTAATGCATGGTTAAACATGGAAAAGTTAATGGCATATATTGCTCAGAATGTAGATGATGAAACGATTACTTTGGGTGGTATAGAGAGTGAATATGTGGATTCTATGTGGGAGAAGCAGACATTTATTAATGTAAATGGTTTAATGGCAAATACGCTAAATATGCAGGGCTATTATAGTGACATGGGAATGTATGTTACAGATGAAAACTATATTGTTTCGGCATATGCAGAAACATCTACTGATTATGAATATGAGCAGATTGTCTCATTTAAAGAATATTTAGATAGCATTGGTGTAAATTTGGTATATGTAAATGCACCTACCAAATATGTGGATGATGCTTGGTTTAGTGAGCAATTTGGAAAAAGTACTTATACCAACAAAAATGCAGATTTATTTCTTCAACGTATTGAAAATGCAGGGATTTCAGTTATAGATCTAAGAGATGAGATGGAGAATGATGGGTTAAATGTTTCAGAACAATTTTTTAGAACGGATCATCATTGGACACCTGAATGTGGTTTGTGGGCAACACAGATTATAGCAGAAGGATTAAATGATTATTGTGATTATAACATTGATACGTCTATTTATGATAAATCAAATTTTACATTTACAGAGTATAAAGAATGTTGGTTAGGTGAGCAAGGTAGAAAAGTTGCTGCAACGTATGTTGGTTTAGATGATTATACGGTTGTTAGACCAAATTTTGAGACAAGTTATCTTTTTAAAACTACGGAGGGGCTTGTAGAAGGCACTTTTGATGATTTTATTGATGAAAGTGTATATAATTTAGAAAATGACGTATATGAGAATAAGAGTTGGCATTATTCTTATGCACAGCGTAACTGTATAAATAACAATGTTGATTATGGAAAAGTACTTTTGTTAGGGGATTCTTATTCTCAAGTTGTAGAACCATACCTTTCATTAGGGGTTTCAGAAATTGATTCCTTAATTTTGAGACAGCATGGAGATGGTTTTGATTTGAGAACACATATTAAGAATTGTGGATATGATACAATTGTTATATGTTATGCACAGTTTATGATTGGTGCACATGATAATCCAGAGTCTGCAAATTATCGTATGTTTACGTTTTACTAATGATAGTGATATTTTTTTATGGAGAAGGTTACAAGATGTGATCTTCTCTTTTTTTCTTGATAAAAATTAGAATCGCTTGCAGAAGTCATTATCTGACTGTAAAATATGTTCATTAGGATATAAAATGGAATTATAGATTGACTTTCAAAAATATGAAAAGACTATTTGAGGAGTATTATTATGTCATATGTAAAAAGAATTGCAACTCGTGAAAGTTATGGTAACGCATTAGCTGAAATTGGAGAGAAAAATGAAAAATTGATAGTGATAGATGCAGATCTTGCTGCAGCTACGAAAACAGAAACTTTTCAAAAAGTATTTCCAGATCGTCATATAAATTGTGGAATTGCAGAAAATAATATGACAGGTGTTGCAGCTGGACTTGCTTCAACTGGAAAGATTCCGTTTATTAGTTCCTTTGCCATGTTTTTGGCAGGGCGTTCGTATGAGCAGATACGTAATTCAATTGGATATCCAAAACTAAATGTAAAGATGGGGGCTACACATGCGGGTATTTCTGTGGGGGAAGATGGAGCTACTCATCAATGTTTAGAAGATGTATCATTAATGAGAGTGATACCAGGGATGGTTGTTATTAATCCATCCGATGATATTGAAGCGAAAGCTGCAGTGAAAGCAGCGATGGAATATAATGGACCAGTATTTCTTCGGTTTGGTCGTTTTCCTGTTCCAGTGTTTAATGTAAATACAGATTATAAATTTGAACTTGGAAGAGGTATCGAATTGCAAGAAGGAACAGATGTATCTATTTTTGCGACTGGTATGGAAGTATATGAGGCATTGGAGGCAGCAAAATTATTAGAAGAAGATGGGATTCATGCAGAAGTCATTAATATTCATACAATTAAACCACTAGATGAAGATGTGATTCTTGCATCAGCAAAGAAAACGGGAAAAGTAGTTACAGTAGAAGAGCATTTTACAATAGGTGGTTTAGGGACAGCAGTATGTGAATTGCTGTCAGAGAAATTGCCTACAAAAGTTCTTCGTATTGGTATTGATGATGAGTTTGGAAAATCAGGTCCGGCACAGGAGTTGTTGCATAAATATGGATTGGATAGAGAGGGAATTTATAAGAAGGTAAAACAGTTTATAATAGAACAATAAAAGGAGTTTCGTATGAATGAGAAAATAAATAATTTAAAGGGTTCAGCTTCTATTGAATTTATGCAGAAAGCTGAACAGATGAAACAAAGAGGAGAATTTGTATTAAGTCTAGCTGGTGGTGAACCTGATTTTGATACGCCTATGCAGATTTGTGAAGCTGCATTTGAAGCGATTCGAAATGGAGAAACACATTATGCAGTAGGGAAAGGTATTTTGCCATTAAGGGAAAAAATTGCAGAAAAATTACAAAATGATAATCACATTTCTTGTGAACCAGATGATATTATTTTAACACCTGGTGGAAAATTTGGTATTTATTTAGCAGTTCAGACTTTGATAAATCAAGGCGATGAAGTAATGATATTTTCACCATCCTGGGTATCTTATGCACCAATCGTTAGTGCATGCGGTGGAGAGCCAGTAGTGGTTGAGTTGGATTATGATGATTACTATACATTGCATGAAGAACAGATTGTTGCAAATATTACAGATAAAACAAAGGCGATTATCATCAATTATCCAAATAATCCAACTGGAAGAATTTTATCAGAAGCAGAAGCTGAAGTATTAGTAAGTATTGTTGAGAAATATGATTTATATATCATTTCAGATGAGATCTATGAAAAAATTGTGTTTGATTCAAAGAAAAATATTAGTATTGCATCTTATGAATCAATTAGACATAAGGTGATTACTATAAATGGTTTTTCAAAGGCATATGCAATGACGGGATGGCGTCTAGGATACACAGTTGCAGTAAAAGAAATTACAGATGTTATGTATAAGTTATATGTACATACGGTTACGGGTATTAGTCCATTTATTCAAAAAGCTGCACTTAAGGCATTGGCTTGTGAAGATGAAGTGCAGCAAATGGTAGATGAATACGAAAGACGTCGAAATTATTTTGTACAAGAATTAAATAAAATAGAAGGAATTTCTTGCAGAATGCCTGAAGGTGCCTTTTATGCTTGGGTGAAATTTGAAGGTGATAAGTCGGCAGAAGAAATGGCAGGAATTTTATTGGAGAAAACAGGAATAGTAGGTGTTCCTGGAATATCATACGGAGAAAATAAAACGCCATGTATACGATTCTCATTTGCTTGTAAAATGGAAGTGTTAGAGCAGGTGATTTCTATATTAAAAAATGCTGGTGTCATCAAATTTTTCGTGTAATGGAGAGTATACTGTGTTAAAGTCGAAACAGATAAAGAAAGTATGCTTATCACTAATAATGACAAGTGTATGGTTATTATTAGCGATAAAAACCTTGCCAATGGTTTTTATGACAAATGATGATGCAAGTATACAGATGGTATTAAGTGGCATGCGAACAGGTACTCCATATCCATATCACCAATTTATTAATTCATTGTTAGGATTAATAATTGTTGGATTATATCATATCTCATCCAGTATTCCTTGGTGGTATGCCTGGAGTATATTATGTGTATTAATTGGTATTGTATGTGTACAGTGGACAATTTTTGAGAATGTATCGAATAAATTGGAAGCAGTTTTAATGATTGGGATAATAGGTTTTTCATTTTGGATATATGTGTTAGGAAATATTGCTTTTACTGTTGTTCCATGCATATTTTCGCTTGGAGTTGTTTTTTTATTGTTTTCAAATGACAGTCCGAAATGGAATTATCCATTTATTTTCCTATGTAGCATAGTTGTTATAATATCTTGTTGGCATAGGGGAAGTACAGGATGGGTTATGTTTTGCTACTTTGCGATGGCTCTGCTCTACTTTGTATCTTGTTGTAGGAATCTTGATTTTAAACAAAAGATTCTTCGTTACGTAGGTACAGTAGGGATTGTTTTTATTGTAATCATTGTATCCTCACAGGTAGATTCTGTGATAAAAGAGCAGAGAAATTCCGATGAGTTTAGAGCGTACAATAGTGCGAGAGTAGCATATATGGACTATCCGCATGTTTCCTATAAAGAAAATCCTGAAGTATACGAATCGTATGGATGGGATGAGAATTTGGCTTCTCTCGTTTCTTCGTGGTGTTTTTTAGATGAAAGAGTGACTACAGAGGCATTTCTAGGTATTTCAAGTGCAGAGGTACTAGAAATAACAACAGAAGTTAATACAGAGGTTGAGAGTCAGTCCTTTTTTACT
>CAZISP010000020.1:0-9226 GCA_964541955.1 uncultured Lachnospiraceae bacterium | reverse complement strand
AGAGCGGGATGGAAAGCTTTCGGAACTTAATAAACGCTTTGTGTCAAGAACCAAGATGCTGATAGCATTGATGATGTTTTGCTAATTTTCGAGAAAAAAGATTCACCCGATGCGGTGGGTGACGCTGTAAAGCCGGTGGATTCGTCAAAAAAATCAGCTACCAAAAAGAAATCACAGCCAAATGCTTCGGCGTCAAGCGAAGTTCCTCTTCCTGCTCGTCCTAAACACGAAAAACCAAAGAGAAAAGGTCTAATAGGAAAAATAGGAGATCTATTTGATTGATGAAAAAAATGCAAGGTTTTGATTTTTTCAGAAACTTTATAAGTAAACAGTATTGCTATTATCGAACTATCTTGAGTGAGCCAGAGAAAAGAGCTTATGATAAGATAAGAGAAGGGTTCTTAACATATTCCCCGAGCATTTTTGTCCTTGGTATGTCATCCTCTCAGATTCAAGATATCTTTGAGAAAATCAAACAGGATAATCCATGGTTGTTTTATGTAGAAACTGCCGCATATCAATATGCGCCTCTTTGTAATAGTGGTTCTGTTATTCCAAAATACAGATTTACAAAAGAAGAAGTGGATGCAACCTTGCAAGCTATCATTCGTAAATGTTCTTCTGTTGCTAATGGAATGATGTCAAACACAGAATCAGAAAAGGAGTTAGTAATACACGACTTTTTCTGCAAAAATGTCTACTATGACAACGATTTTGCAGCTTCATCCTTTGAGTGTGTTGGTCCCCTTCTCTTTGGGAAAGGTGTATGTGACGGTATCTCAAAAGCTGCAAAGTTGCTATTCGATTTTGTAGATATTGAGTCTTTACAAGTTTGTGGCAAATCAAGCCAACCGCATCATTCTGGTTCCTTTTCGAGCGATCTGCACGCTTGGAATATTGTTAAAGTAGCTGGAAGATATTATCATCTTGATATTACTTTCGATTTAACTACTCAAGCATTTAATATTATCAGATATGATTATTTTAATTTGTCAGACAATGAAATACGGTTAGACCATGAGATTCTATCCTCACCAATTCCGAAGTGTCCGACAAGCAACAATTATTATATGATAAATGGATTATACATGCACTCTCAAAATGACTACAGGAAGTTCTTGCAGGAAAAATCGAGAAGGCAGAAGGATTTAGTTTTTAAGCTACCATGCAGCGGAGATATTGAAGCAACCAAGAAAAAGATAATGGCGGTTACATCTGAAGTGCTCGCCAGCCCATTTTCATTTCTCTCGCAATATCAGCTTATAAGCAACGATTCTCAATTTGTATTTCATTTGCATTTAAGCTAGGAGAATTGCTATGACAAAAGGAGAAAAAAGAGAATCCAAAAAATTAATACAGAGCATATTAAGTTTAGTCTTTGTGCTTATCGTTATAGTTTGTGCGTTTGTATTTAAAGAACAAATAGAAAAATATGCAGCCACGGGATATTTAGGAGTGTTTTTTGCCTGTTTTGCGTCCACAGCTACTATTTTACTGCCAGCCCCTGGAATTCTTGTTGTAATACAATATGCTCAATTTCTAAATCCTATTTTTGTTATTCTCTTGGGTTCACTGGGAACTGCATTAGGAGAGTTAATAGGATATATACTTGGTCGTAATGGAAATGAATTAGCCAAGATTAACACTGAAAAAAAGTTTTTTTCCTGGTTAACACGTAAACCCATTTTTGCAGTTTTTCTGTTTTCGTTAATACCGTTGCCGGTATTTGATATTGTTGGAATATGTGCGGGAATGGCAAAAGTTAGCCCTGTTAAATTTTCAATCGCTTGTTTTTTTGGTAAATTATTGAAGATGTCAGGCTATGTTTTACTCTTTAAATATGCGAAGGATATAATTTCATTTATATAGTTGAGAGGTGAATAAAGTGGAGTATATTGGTACAACTGGGAAAATGTATAAAACTGTTGAGCCTGCACTTGGAAAAGGTGGAGAAGGTTCTGTTTATAAGATAGCAAATATGCCTGATTATGTGTTAAAGGTTTTTTTGGATAGCAAACGAAGTGAAACTAGACATAAGAAACTTCTTGCTATGTTATCTACTCCGCTTTCCGCTGAGGCTATGAAACAAATTACGTGGCCAATTGACGTTGTATATGATAATGGAAGTTTTGCTGGTTATGTTATGCCTGCAATAAAAAATAACGAAGATCTGAATGTTATGTATTCCGATAAGTATACATGCTCACTGGCTGACAAAATCACAATTGCAAAAAATCTTTGTGCGGCTATTAATTCCGTTCATGAAGCCGGGCAGGTGTGTGGCGACCTTAATCCCAAAAATATAAGCGTTGATCCTCAGTGTGCAATTGTAACGCTGGTTGATACAGATTCCTATCATATCACAGAGGCGGATAAGTCACGTGTTTATCGTTGTGAAGTTGGCCTTCCAGAATACCTGCCAAGGGAAATTCAGGAAAAGATGAAAAATGGGCAAAATTTAGCTTCTGCTCCTCTCCCAACATTCACAAAGCAATCAGACTTATTTGCACTTGCTGTACACATTTTTGCATTGTTGATGAATGGGTGCCATCCATTTGCATGTGCTATTGATAATAGGCAAAATATTAATCACCTATCGATAAGCAAGGTGTCAGTAGTGGCACCTCAGCCAATTGAGAATATTTGTTCTGGCTTTTTTCCTTTTTACGACAAGAGACCGGGAATTACTACACCAAAATATGCGCCAACATTTGATTATCTCCCCAAAAATATTCAAGATCTGTTTGTTCGGGCATTCGTAAAAGGACACAACGATCCAATGCTGCGCCCTTCGGCAGTCGAATGGTACAATGCATTAACTGCAATGCAGGGAAATCTGAAAACATGCAGTAAAGAAAAGCATCACATGTTTCCTGCTCATAACAGTTCCTGTCCCTGGTGTTCAATCAATGCAGTTTTGAGCTCAGTTAATCGTCCCTCAAACACGACATCAGGGGGGATCACTCAAACGAGTATTAATGGAAATCAACACTACGCAACCCAACAAAATAAAAATGTTGGTTCCTCAACGGGAAACAATGTTCCTGTAGGAAAGATTATAGCTATTGTTGTTTGTGTGATAATCGGCATTTTGCTTTTGAAAAGTTGTTTTGGAGGAAACGATAGCTCCGATTACGACAACTATGATAATGATTATACATATGGAACTACCTCATCTAGCGGATATGACGATAGTGATAATAATTACTCTAATGATGATAATTCTGACTATGATGATAATCATTTGTCAAATTCAACAGACGGAGATGACAGTAATCAAGACACCCAGCAAGGTGAGAAACCGTCAACGCCGACAATGGATCAAATTACAATCTCGAAGAACGAGAAAAAGACAAAATCTATCGATGAAATCACAACCCAAAAAGCTAGTGGGGTTGCTGTTAGTTTCATAAATCACAATGGTAATATTACTGTTGAAGACCAGAAAGATGAGTATTCCTATTCCGTTATCAATGGAGGGCGTGCAAGAATCGAAATCAGTGGTATACAAAGTGGGACAGCAGTTGCTTTATATGTTTATAATTCTGCTGGAGAGAGAATTGCATCCGATACCTATTGTACAAATGGCGAAGGAGTAACACTAAAGAGCTTAGAACCTGGTCAAAATTATAAGATACAAGTTCGTCAGGAAAGTGGATATACAGGTTATACATTGACTGTGGGACAGCCAAAAGCTCAAATAGATGTCACCCAAGTTACTGAAATGAAGGACAGTATAGAATTTACCGATCAGAGAAATGTTTATTCCTTTACTGCCCCTAGAGATGGAAGATATCGCTTTGAAATGTCTGGCATTACCAGTGGTTGTGCGGTGGAACTATACGTGTTTAATTCTCTTGGAGAGAGTTTAGGTTCCGACACATATTGTACTAACGGTGAAGGTGTAACATTGAAATCTCTAAAGGCTGGCGAAACCTATTCAATTAACGTTAGATATGCATCCGGGTATAGCGGATACACCTTGTCAATAGGAAATCAAAAACCCACTGTGGATGTTTCGGGTCTTACTAAATTAACTGACAGTATAGAATATACAGACCAAAGAAATGTCTATACCTTTACCCCCTCTGTGGACGGAAGATATAGGATAGAAATTGAAGGGTTAAAAAGTGGATGTGCTGTGGAACTTTATGTGTTTAATTCTCTTGATGAGACAGTGAGTTCTGATACATATTGCACTAATGGTGAAGGTGTAACGCTGAAGAGCTTGAGTGCTAGCGAAACATACGAGATTCAGGTGCGTCAATCTAGTGGCACCTGCGCATACACGCTCAATATAGGAAACCAAAAAACTACGACTAATATTAGTGGCAACATGGTAATCAGCGATTCAATCGAGTACACCGATCAGCGAAACGTGTATTTGTTCACAGCAAAAAAATCCGGTGATCACACTTTTACTATATCAGGTTTGGAAAGTGGTTGCGCTGTTGAACTTTACGCATTTAATGACCTTGATGAAACTGTTAAATCGGATACATATTGCACCAACGGGGAAGAAATCACCATAAAAGATGTTACTGTTGGAGAAACCTATGAAATACAGGTTCGCCATTCATCAGGAACAAGTGATTATAAGTTGACTATAAAATAAGACAGAGGAAAATTTATGGCGGCAACATACAAAGGAAAGAATGGAAAATTATATACTGTTATAGAGCCAGCAATTGGTAAAGGCGGAGAGGGTTCTGTATATGGTATAACTGGGATGCCTGATTATGTGTTAAAGGTATTCAAGGACGATAAACGCACAGAGACAAGACACAGAAAACTTCTCACAATGATTGCGACAACTTTGTCTCCGTCTGCAATGCAACAAATTACGTGGCCAATTGACGTAGTGTATCAGAACGGTCAGTTTGTAGGTTACGTAATGCCAGCAATTAAAAATAATGAAGATCTTAATGTTATGTACTCTGATAAGTATATCTGCACTTTATCAGAAAAGATAACTATTGCGAAAAACCTTTGCGCTGCAATCAATGCGGTTCATAATGCAGGACAGGTGTGTGGTGACCTCAACCCAAAGAATATCGGCGTGGATCCACAGAGTGCGCGTGTTACTTTGGTTGATACAGACTCGTACCATATCACAGACGCAAATGGCTCGCGTGTATATCGTTGTGAGGTTGGTCTTCCGGAATATCTCCCTAGAGAAATCCAGGAGAAGATGAAGAATGGCCAAACATTGGCGACAGCTTCTCTTCCTACATTCAGTAAATACTCCGATTTGTTTGCACTTGCTGTACATATTTTTGCGTTATTAATGAATGGTTGCCACCCATTTGCCTGTGCATTAAATAATAAAACAAATATAGGGCCATTATCATATAGCCAACCATCGGTTGTTTTGCCTCAACCTATTGATAATATTGTGAACGGATTTTTCCCGTTCTACACGAAGAAGGCAGGATTTACAACACCACGATATGCGCCTGAGTTTGATTCGCTTCCACAAAACATTCAAAACCTGTTTGTCCGCGCGTTTGTTAACGGTCACAACGATCCTTCTCAAAGACCGGACACAGTTGAGTGGTATAATGCTTTAACGACGATGCAACAAAATCTGACGGTTTGCTCAAAAAATAAGAACCATATGTATTCATCACACCTTAAAAAATGTACTTGGTGTGAACTTGAAGCAAAACCCCTCCCCGTTGCCCCGGCATCAATCGTGCAGACACCTGTAAAAACCAATACAACAACGTCTACACAAACAAATACATCCAACACACACAATCAGGCAAGCTCTACGCCGTTAAAATCTGACGGAATTATGGCATCATCAGGAATGTTCTGGTTTTTAACACTTGCTATTACCCTAGGAGCTCAGGCAATACTCCATTCTGTGTGTGGCGAAGAATTGATTTCTAGCTTGTTTGGAAGCGGTTATGGTGATGGCATCGAGTCTTGGGGAATGAATTTGGCTATTTGGCTTGGTCCATGGGGCTTTGTCATTTGTGGTCTGATTGGAACACTGATATATAACTGTTGTTGGTCAACAAACGGTCAACTATATGGATATCAGTGGTATCACTATGTACTATCAATACTTACATCATTTGTTTGCTCTGCACTCTATATACTCTTAATATTGCTTATTTCTATCGCAATTGTTTTAGCTGCATTAGCTCTGGGAATAGCAATAGTGTGTGGACTGCTTTCAGGAAGTTAAGCTATGAATTTAAGGAAACGTCGTCCCCTATGTAATAATAATCCTGCGTCTGCACCATGTATCAATGGCAAGTGTTTTTGGCTTTGTTGGCGGTGTACCGGTGTGCTTGTTGGAGGTTTCATCGTAACCGTAATTAGTTTTGCAACAGATTGCATATGTTCGGTAACTCCGGCCTCCTTTTTACTGATATTGCCTGCTTGTGTTGATTATTTTTGCATACGTAGGAGGATATTACCACCAAGTAACACACGACGATTTGTTACGGGTTTGTTGTTAGGGGTTCCTATATCGATGGTTATACTGACGATACTTTGTTAATAAGGAGAAAACATGCAATTTAGTCTTATTATTCCGGCAAAAAATGCAGAGGACACCATTTTTACAACGTTAATGAGTGTTATAAATCATGCAGATATAGAGTATGAGGTTATTGTTATTGACGACCACTCAACCGATGAAACAAGTTCCATTGTTTTATGTCTTGCTAAGCAAAACAGTAGAATACGGTACTATATTTCAAGCGGTAATGGTGTTTCATCTGCACGTAATGTAGGAATAGAAAAGGCACGTGGAAAACATCTGATCTTTATTGATGCTGATGATCAACTCGAAAATGATGCTTTGAATAATCTGGCACGGCATGTAGAGCGTAATGCAGAATCTGATATTATTTTTAGTGGCTATATACGCGTTTCAGAAGACAATGAAATCATCAAGAGATTTTCATATGAGTATGTTGAGGGTTATGGTCAAAATATTCTGCCGCTTTATTTGAACAAGGTATCCTATACACATTTAGGCGCCTTTTGTTTTAGAAAAGAATTTATAGAAAAAAACAAAATACTTTTTCAAGATTACGATTATGCAGAAGATATCGTTTTTGTCTCTCAAGCTTTGTTTTTTTCAGATTCAGTTTCGTGTTTAAGAAAGGAAACGTACCGTTGGACATTACGACAAGGTTCTGTGCTGTATTCAAATACACTCAATAAGTTCAATAGCCTAAAATCCCTAGGTTACTTATATGCCTTTTTAGCTAAAAAACAATGCAAAGACCCACATATTTATAATGCGGTTGGGAACCACTATGCTATGCTTCTTTTAGACACTGTTACCTCGTTGCTTTGGATGGGGCGTTCAGTTAATGAGATTGCATCGGCAGTTGAAGAAAATGTTAAATGGGATATCCTTCCTAACTTTGTCAATCAATCAAAAAAAGTTAGAAAAGGCTTGTTTTTTCTCAAATACTTTAAATTGCCATATTTAAAATACTGCAAGAGGCATTATGTGCCATATAATTTTCGCAAGAAAGGAATAAAAACTTATGAGAGATAGTACACTTCGCAAAACGATCCTGCAAATATGCAGAGAAGTAAATCCAGATATACCAGATGACCTTGATGAGCTGTTGATTGATACTGGACTTGTTGATTCGTTTGGCGCATTTATGATCTTGTCAAGTTTAGAAATCGAATTTAACATTGAAATTTCAACTGAAGATATAAAACATGATAATTTTAAAAATATGCGTAGTATCATCGAACTTGTAAAAAGATATACGGAAATGTAGAGGAAAAGAACCATGGTTTTGCAGAACGAGCACATAAATGAAAAAGATATCATCTTGTTAGGTGATATTTCAAAGTTATCAGAAGATGATCAACGATTCATATCTACCTTTAATGTAAAGGATGTGTATTCAGCACCGTCTTTTACTTTGGCAGATAAGTTAGCGCTCTTATCAGAACAGAATAAAAACATTCTATTTGTTATATGTGCTTCAAAAAAAATCACGGCACGATGGGCAGATATACTCGTCTCCTATGGAATGAATTACGGAGAAAACTTTGTAGATTTAATTTTGTTCAAACATCATTTCAAAAAGACAGCGAACGTAACGAGAAAAAAGCTTCTTGTTGCGTATGGAAACTGCCAAATGCACGACTACTACGACTGTCTGAATCGTTGTCCTGACTTTGTAAATAAGTATGATTCATCATACTTTAAATATGAAAAATATTCTCGTTGGGAAGAAGATCAGGTTGAAAGTTTACTTAGTATAGCCGATGTTTTTTTGCTTACAAAGGAAAGCTTTGATAAGAAGCATCGTGACCTAGAGAAGTTTGTGAAAAAAAATAATCCTTTATGTCAGGTTATTTCAATTCCTTGTTATAGCTTTAGAGGTGTTTTTCCGCAAACTAATCCCCACATACAGGAACAGAACAAATTTGATATTGTTCAAGATATATTTAATACATTTCATAGGGAAGATATCTATATCAACGAAATGATAGATGAGGAAAAAGAAACAAGTGCTATTATCGCACAATACAGTTCCGGAACTACATTTAAAGCAGCAGAAATAAATAAACTATTTGAAATTTCGTTAAAACAACTATCTATGATGGATAGGGCTTCTGCTATAAAGATATATGATTATGTAAAGGAAAATGTGAAGGTGCGGCGATTGTTTAAGGATCCTGTTCATATGGAGGATGAACTCGTATGGCATGTCACAAGACAGTTGTTAAATATTTTAGGATGTGAAGCGCCAACCTCAAACATCGGGGGAACAATTCATTATTTTTCTGAGTTGCCAATTTATCCAGAAGTTGCGACGACATTGGGTTTGGCGTGGTGGAACTCAAAATCGAAGTGTGAGCTACGCATGTCTGAAGGTATGCTGTTGGTTGCGCCAGAAGAGTTTATTGAACGTTATTGTCTTTTTTGTAGCAACGTTCACCAAATTAAGAAAAGTCTTCATATAAACTATGAAGATGAAAAAAATGTTATTGAATTGTTCAAAAACATGTAAAGGAGATTATTTTTAATGAATGTCTATTCCATGTTTGAAGAAGCTGCTCTCAAATCGCCAAAAAAGACAGCTATTGTACACAACGAATATAAACTTTCTTATGACGATCTTTATACCAAGGTTGCTCAATTTTCCTCTTATTTATATGGAAAAGGCATTATTAAAGGAAGTAAAGTTGCTATTTATGAAAAGCAAGGCATTGATTTTGTCGTTGTTGC
>CAZISP010000019.1:0-9237 GCA_964541955.1 uncultured Lachnospiraceae bacterium | reverse complement strand
GGTGGGGGCTTTGAGCGTCTCGGGATAGAAGCCCAGGCGTCCGCATATGCGAATACAATGAGTGTCCGCCACGATGGCGGGCATTTTGTATATATCGCCAAGCAGCAGATTTGCAATTTTTCTGCCTACTCCCGGGAATTTTAACAGCTCGTCCATATTTGCGGGGATAACGCCGTCATATTCCTCTACGAGCATTTTGCAAGCCGCCTTGATGCTCTCTGCCTTTGTGCGAAAGAGACCGCAGGGGCGGACTATCCGCTCAATTTCCCCGATGTCGCCCTCCGCCAGCGCACGGGCGGTAGGGAAGACGCTGAAAAGCTCACGGCAAACGATGTTTACTCTGGCATCGGTGCATTGGGCGCTCAATCTGCCCATGACCAGCAGCTTCCAGGGCTCGCCGTTATATTCAAGGGCACATTCGGACGCGGGGTACACCTCTTTGAGCGCTTTGACTATCTGTTCTCCACGTAGTTTTTTCTCCTGCAAGCTTCTCATTGTTTCTCCTGCGCGTTTTTTTGCCGCAAAACGCAAAAAATCCGCTTAATTTTAAGAAATATTTACGATTAGGGCTTTTCAAACCCGATAAAATGTATTATAATATATAATAAGGGTTACTGTATCATCAAGTATTATACAGCATAAGTTGAAATTTTGCAATATTAAAATTCCGGAGGAGATCGGCATGAAACAGAAATATACCATAACTATAGCGGGAACCGAAATGAACGTTTTGACTGACGAATCGCCGGAATTTGTCGAAGAGGTCGTGGGGATTCTTGACCGTAAGATGAGAGAAATAAACAGTTCGTCGCGTAATTGCTCCAAGACCGAGGCGGCGTTCCTGTGCGCTCTTGACTATTGCTCGGACAAGGTGAAGGTCACAAGAAAGAACCGTACATACGACGCGGAGATAGCCCTCAAAAACGCACAGCTCAACCGTATGGCGGCGGAGAACGAGAAGCAGAAGGCCGAAATCGAGCGGCTTTCGGGCGAAATCGGCAGACTGAAAAACGAGATCAACTACCTGCGGGGAAGAAGATGAGGATCCAAACAGGAACGCTTCCCGAGCTGCTTGCTCCTGCGGGGTCGCTAAAGGCTCTTGAAGCCGCCGTTGACGGCGGTGCCGATGCGGTATATTTCGGCGCGCCCAGCTTCAACGCACGGATACGCGCGCAGAATTTTACCGACGGCGAGCTTGAAGAGGCATTCAGGCTTTGCCGCGCTTACGGTGTAAAAGCCTACGTGACGCTGAACACTTTAATGCTTGACCGCGAGGCGGAGGAATTTGTCCGTGTTGCCGAAAAGATCTATCGTATGGGCGCGGACGCGGCCATTGTGGCAGACCTTGGAGGAGCTTCGTATTTGAAAAAATATCTGCCCGAGCTTGAGCTTCATGCCAGCACACAGATGTCCTGCCACAGCGCGGCGGGGGCTATCGAGCTTGCAAATCTGGGCTTTTCGAGAGTTGTTTGCGCCAGAGAGCTTTCGTTTGAGAACATCTGCTCTGTTGTGGACAAGTCTCCCGTTGAAATCGAGACGTTCATTCACGGCGCCCTTTGCGTTTCCCATTCGGGGCAATGCCTGTTCAGCTCCCTTGTGGGCGGACGAAGCGGAAACCGCGGCGAGTGCGCTCAGCCCTGCAGGCTTCCTTTTAAGGTTGACGGCAAGGAAAAATATCCGCTTAGCCTCAAAGATTTGTGCCTGGCACCCTATATTCCGCAGATTATCGACTCAGGCGTGGCATCGCTTAAAATCGAGGGCAGAATGAAATCACCCGAATACGTTCGGGCGGTGACGGCGGTTTACAGAAAACTGCTTGACGAGCGCCGCAGCGCGGACGGTGAGGAGATGAAATATCTTGCATCGGTCTTTTCCCGCGACGGATTTACCGACGGCTATTTCAAGTCGGATATATCAAGCAGGATGCTGGGCGTTCGGCTTGATGAAAACAAGGAAAACAGCCGCACTCTTGAGCCATTTGATAGGATAAAAAGAAGGATTCCCATAGATATAAAAGCCTCCTTTGAGGAGGGCGTGCCCTGTAAGCTCAGTCTGACGAGAGGCGAGAGGACCGTGACGGTTTTCGGTGATGCTCCCGAGAGGGCGATAAACGCGCCTCTTTCCCGCGAGAACATCGAAAAGAGCCTGACAAAGCTGGGCGGTACGCCCTTTGAGACGAAAAACATTGATATCTCACTCAAGGGTGAGATAATGATCCCCGTATCAAAGCTGAACGCGCTTCGCCGTGCGGCGTTGGACGCTCTTGCGGGTTCACCCTGCCGAGGGAAAACGGAAATAGAATTTTCACATGCTGACAGACCTCTGTCTCAGCCGAAAAAAAGAACGGCGAGATTTTTGTCGGTCGGTCAGGTGACAAAGGACGCTATCGAATATTTTGATGAAATTTACCTTCCCGCCGCAGGCTTTGAGATGCCCGAGGGCGGTGAGGGCAAGGTTGGCGTTGTGGTACCCGCGGTTATTATGGACAGCGAGGAAGCCCACGTGTCGAAAATGCTGAAAAATGCCGCCGAGAAGGGCGCGGGGTATGCCCTTGCGGGAAATCTCGGGCATATTCGGCTTGCCCGTGCGGCGGGCTTGGAGGTTCGGGGCGATTTTCGCTTGAACGTTTTTAACCGCGCGGCGGCGAGAGAGCTTGCGAGCCTTGGAATATCCGAGTTTATCGCATCTCCCGAGCTTACCCCGGCGCAGTGCCGTGATATCGGCGGCTCTGCCGTGGTCTACGGACGCATACCCTTGATGACGGTGGAAAAATGCGTCATTCGTGAGGTGGCGGACTGCGACAAATGCGGCAAAGGCTGCGTGGCGCTCACCGACAGGCGAGGAATAAAATTCCCCGTTTTCCGTGAGCAGGATCACCGAAACGTTATATACAATTCCTTCCCCACCTACATGGCGGACAGGGAGGACGATTTGATTAAATACGGCATAGGATACCGACACTTCATTTTCTCCGATGAGACGGGAGCTGAGGTTAATGAGGTTATCCGTCGCCACAGAGAGCACGTTCCACCCTCGGACAACCGATGGGTGAGAAGAATAAAATGAGGAAAAAGCATGAATAAGATCAACGTCAAAATAAAGCTGAGCCGAGGAATGGCTCTTCCAAAGTATGCAACAAGCGGCTCTGCGGCGCTCGACCTTTGCGCCGCTATCGACGAGGGAACAACCTTGGTTATCCACCCCGGAGAGACGGTTTCCGTGCCCACGGGCATCTCCATTTCTCCCGAGGACAACGGCGTCGTTGCCGTTGTTGCCGCAAGAAGCGGTCTCGGCATAAAAAAGGGAATCAGCCTCGGAAACGGAATCGGCGTTATAGACAGCGACTATCGGGGCGAGATATCGGTGGGTCTGTATAACAGAGGAACGCAGGATTTTGCGGTTGAGCGCGGAGACAGAATCGCACAGCTTATGTTTATGCCCGTCTACAGCGCGAATCTGATTGAGGCGGACGAGCTTGACGAGACCGAGCGAGGCACAGGCGGCTTCGGCTCGACGGGTATCAAGTAATGAGAATAATTTTGGCGTCCAAATCCCCCAGAAGAAGGGAAATTTTGTCCTCTCTGGGCGTGGATTTTGATGTTGTCGTCAGCGAATGCGAGGAGAAGGTTGAGGCGGGACTTGCGCCGGGTGAGACCGTAATGTCTATTGCCGCGCAGAAGGGCAGAGCGGTGTCTCAGATGCTGCGTGAGCGAGGCGAGGACTTGACCGACGTTCTTATCATCGCCTGTGACACGGTGGTGGCGTGCGGAGACGAGCTTCTCGGCAAGCCACGTGACCGAGAGGACACGGTGCGAATGCTTCGAATGCTCTCGGGCAGAAGCCACAGCGTCCTCAGCGGGCTTTACGTTGAATATAACGGCGCGACCACGGGAACGTATGAGGAGACCCTTGTGCGCTTTTCGACGCTTGGCGAGAGGGATATTCAATGGTATGCCGACAGCGGCGAGCCTGACGACAAGGCGGGCGCATACGCTATTCAGGGATATGCTTCAATGTGGGTCGAGAAGCTCGACGGCTGTTATTTCAACGTGGTCGGACTGCCCGTTTCAAAGCTCTGCCGACTGCTGAGGGCAGCGCTGGGTATTGATATCATCGACTGTATAAAATAAAAATTCCGCAGAAAGGAAGCCGATTCGACCATCGGGTCGGCAGGTTTTTACATAATGGCAATGACAAAGCAAATTGGAATCGACCTTGGAACGACCAATACCCTGTTTTTTATGAAGGGCAAGGGAATAGTTCTTCGTGAGCCGTCGGTTGTGGCGAAGAACAGCATTACGGGCAAGGTCGTGTCGGTGGGCTCTGATGCAAAGAAGATGCTGGGTAAGACCCCCGGCACCATCGCCGCGTTCAAGCCGCTAAAGGACGGTGTTATCGCGGACTTTGACGTAACGTCCCAGATGATACATCAGTTTTTCCGCAAGATAAATACGGGCGGCTTTTTCGACCGTCCCAGCGTCATTATCTGCATACCTTACGGTGTTACCGAGGTTGAGAAAAAGGCTTTTGAGGACGCGGCGTATGACGCAATGTCAAAGACTGTTGATCTGGTGGAGGAGCCTATGGCGGCGGCTATCGGCGCGGGACTTCGCATAGCGGGACCCAGAGGTAACATGATAGTTGACATAGGCGGCGGCACAACCGAGGTGGCGGTGATCAGCCTTGACGGCATAGTTGCCGCGCGCTCCCTCAGAACGGCGGGAGACGAGCTTGACGAGGCTATTGTCAGCTACGTTCGCCGTCAGTACGGCGTGGCTATCGGAACGTCCACCGGCGAGGAGCTGAAAAAGAAGATCGGCTCGGTGCACCCCTCGGGTGACATTGACGAGACAGAAATCCGAGGACGGGATCTTCGCACGGGTCTTCCCAACGTGCTTCGCCTGACCTCCGCAGATATGAGATATGCAATGGAGGAGCAGATCGAGAAGATCATCGATTGCATAAAGCACACCCTTGAGGGAACTCCCCCTGAGCTCTCGGCAGATATCTACGACAGGGGAATAACCTTGGCGGGTGGCGGCGCGCTTTTGCGCGGTCTGCCCAACCTTATAACCGAGCGCACGGGTCTGAGAGTAAACGTGGCAAAACGGCCTCTTGACTGCGTTGCCCTTGGACTTGGCATGGGTATCGAGGAGCCGAGGCTTCTGCGAAACGTGGTTCTTCGCAGATAAATTCAGACAGGATAAAGGAGATGCCGCTGTGGCAAAATTCTTAAAATCGAGATTTTTTATTGTCGCGTTGCTTTTTGCGATCGTGATTGTGACCGTACCGACCGTCTTGACCTTAATGGGGCAGGGGTCTTTTGTCCGCAACACGCTGAATGTGATAGCTACCCCCTTTCGCTTCGTCATAACGAAAACGGCGGAAGGCGTTGAGGGATTTGTCATGTATTTCCGCGAATTTGACGAGATGTATGAGGAAAACAAGGCTTTACGCGCAAGGGTAAAGGAGCTGGAGGAGGAGGTCTATCGGTCTGAGGTGCTCCGGGAGGAGAACGAGTGGCTCAGCGATTATCTGGGGCTCCGCCGACTGCATCCGGATTACGTGCTTGAGGCTGCAACCGTTGTCGGACGTGAATCGGGCAACTATATGACCGTCATAACTCTCGATTGCGGCTCAGCTAACGGTATTGAGGTCAATATGCCCGTGGTGACGGACGACGGTGTCATCGGATACGTGTCCGAGGTGGGGCTTACCTGGTGCAAGGTGTCAACGATAATTGAGACGGCAACCTCGGTCGGGGCATACGTTGAGCGCTCGGGCGAAATAGGCATTGTCAAGGGTGATTATTCACTTAAAAACAAGGGATATTGCCAAATGTCCTATCTGGCCACCGATTCGGATATCAAGGTGGGAGACAGAATTATATCAAGCGGCATCGGTGTGGTTTACCCGAGAGGACTTCTTATCGGTACCGTTACCGAGATCGTTCCCGACGAGGCGAGCAGAACGCTGAGCGCGCATATTGAGCCTGCCGTGGATCTGAAGGAAGTGGTGCACGTTATGATAATCAAGGATTTTGCAGGCTACACAGAGGAAAGCGAAGAATAACACGGGAGGATACGCATGAACAGCCAAAGATCGCCGATCACCTGGCAGAAGCTGACGAAAAAGAGCATAGTGTGGTTTTGCTGGCTGTTTTTGGCGGCTCTGGCACAAACCTGCGTTTTTGCGAGATATCAGCCGTTTGGTGTTGTGCCCGAGATCGTGTTGCCCTGTGTTATCGCCATTGCCGTTTACGATGGCGAGAGGTCGGCTGTCATTTGCGGTATTATGGGCGGGCTGATCATAGATTCGCTGGGCTCGGGCGGCTTTGCCGCATCGGCGCTGGTTTATATGCTGCTCGCTGCTTTGGTGGCGCTTCTGACCTATTCGGTTCTGAGCAGTGATTTTCTGTCATGGGTCATCGCGACCGTATCCTCGCTCGTTATATCGTGTCTCGTATCGTCGATCTATGCGGCGGTAAACACGAACGCCCCCTTTGGGGAATATATGGGACGCACGTTTTTTGCTTACGTTTTTTCTTCCTTTGTCTGTTCTCTGCCTTTTTATCTCATAACGAGATTTATCTGGCGCAGGCTGTTTGATAACAGAGAAATGGAAGGCTGATAGCCAAAATGAATTTTGTGTGAAAGGAGGCATTCGTTTTGAGGGGAAAGAAGGAGACCGAAAAAAGGTCTCACCATTTGCTCCGCATAGCTTCTATCGGCGTTTTTTTTGCCGTAATTTTAGTGTTTTACGTGATAATGCTCATGCAAATCCAGATAGCGGAGCGTGATACCTATCTTGGCGGCATCGTTGTCAGCGGCAACACCCGCACGGTCATCATCCCCGCGCAGAGAGGTGAAATCTTCGACCGAAACGGAAAGCCTCTTGTGACAAATGAATATAGCTACAGCGTTGTTTTTGATTACGGTGCCATGCCGTATGGAGTAAAGGCATCGAATGAAGCTATACTTGCCGCGCGGCAGGTGCTGGAGGATTCGGGGAGCCTTCAGATGATGACGGATCCCAACTGTATTCTGATAGGAAGCTACCCGAATCTTATATACGACGACAATAAGCTCTCGGACGAGTCCTATATGGCAAGCTTTAAGAAGATGCTTGCCACAAAGAAAATAGACGAGAGCATAAAAGCATCTGAGATCGTTGAATATTACGTCAAGCGCTTCGAGCTTGACGCCGAGGAGGACGGTGAAGCGCTGTACAGCGCCGACGAGATAACCTTCCTCATTCGTATCCGCTTCGGAATGGACATGGCGCAGTTCAGCACATCTACTCCATACACCCTTGCGGAGAATGTTGACATCGGACTGATCACCTACTTTGAGGAATCCAATATCCGAGGGGTCACGGTCAAGACCGATGCCACGAGAAAATACGAATATCCGGGATATGCCTCGCATATTTTGGGCAGAGTGGGCAAAATCCACGCCGAGAACTGGGAATACTACAAGGAATTGGGCTACGAGATGGACGCAATTGTCGGCATTTCGGGTTGCGAACAGGTTTTTGAGGAATATCTTCACGGCACCGACGGGAAAATGCTTATTCAGGAGGATGAGAACGGAAACATTCTCTCCCAAAAGGTCGTAAAGGAGCCTATTCCCGGAAACGACGTTTGGCTCACCATTGACATTGATATGCAGATAACGGCAGAGGATGCGCTGCGGGATAATATCCTGTATATCCGGGAGAAGGCTGTCAGCACGGCGGGAGCACTTGACGGCGAGGACGCGTCGGCAGGCGCCGTTACGGCTATCGGCGCAAACAACGGCGACATTTACGTGCTCGCCTCCAATCCCACATACAATCTGGAAACCTTCAGTGAGGATTACGCCTTGCTGCGGGATGATGAAACGACGCCGTTGCTCAACCGCGCCATAATGGGCCTGTACCAACCGGGCTCAACCTTTAAGGTGGGCGTTGCCGTGGCAGCGCTGGAGGAGGGGGTAATCACCCCGAATACAACCATTTTGACAAAGGGACAGTATAACTATTACAGCGACAACGGCCCCCGCTGCTGGATCTATCTGAGAAACGGCGGCACTCACGGGCGAATAAACGTGGTTGACGCTATCGGCGTTTCCTGCAACTATTTTTTCTATGACGTGGGCAGACAGCTTACCATTGAAACGATGAACCGCTATTGTAAGCTGTACGGTCTCGGGGTAAGCACGGGCATTGAGCTGTCCGAATACACGGGCGTTCTGGCGGGCAAGGAATACAGAGACTCAAAGGGGCTTGAGTGGTATCCGGGTGACACGCTTCAGGCGGCTATCGGCCAGTCCGATAATCTGTTCACGCCGCTTCAGATAAGCTGTTATATCGCGACGATCACAAACGGCGGAACCAGATATGCGGCGCATCTGCTCTCAAGCGTGCGTCACTATTATACAAACGAGATCATAATTGAATACGAACCTACGGTGCTGGGAGAGGTCGAGATGTCGGAGACTACCTACAACACCATTCGACTCGCCATGAAGAGCGTGACGGAGGAGGGCTCGGCAAAGCGAATTTTCGCCCAATATCCGATTTCGATCGGCGGTAAAACCGGAACTGCTCAGGTGAGCGACAAGAAGAGCGATAATGCGATTTTTACCGCGTTTGCTCCCTATGACAGCCCCGAGATCATCAGCACCTGTATCATTGAGCAGGGAAGCAACGGTACCGACGCGGCTATTACCGTAAAGGCGATTTTTGACGATTATTTTGATCAGGCGGATTGATTTTTTGAAAAGGACTTTACAAATCTGACCCATAGAGGTAAAATATAATTAAATATTGCACTTTGGTTTGGAGGATTCGGAATGGAATCAAGCGAGAAGAAAAGAATGGAAGAACAGCTTTACACGGTTTTGGCGAGCATCAACGATCCCGCGCAGGTCGCCGCTTTCTTGGAGGATCTTTGTACCCGCGGCGAGATCGAGCAGATGGCTCAGCGCATTGAATGCGCAAAGCTTTTACTTGAGGGAAACACTTACAACAGGATAATTGCGGAGACAGAGGTCTCGTCTGCGACCCTGAGCCGTGTATCCCGTTGCACACAGCACGGAAGCGGCGGCTACAGCCGTGTTCTGGCGAAGTTTTTAGGTATTGAGAACTACTTATAATAAAAAAGCCCGATGAATGGCGGGGCTCACAAAACAGTTAATCAAACTTTAATTTGCAAAACTGCTGCTTTTACCGAACACTTGTACTATAATTGTGCTA
>CAZISP010000018.1:0-9279 GCA_964541955.1 uncultured Lachnospiraceae bacterium | reverse complement strand
AAAGAGGATGAGGGGGAAGAGCTAGTTTGCGATACCCGCCTCATAGAGCGTGGTGAGCGCGCCCTCCTCGCCGATAGCACCCGAGTTTGGGATGTTTACAAGAATTGCGCCAAAGCCCATGGGAAGCAGGAGGGTAGGCTCCATCTTTTTGGCGATGGCAAGGTAAATGAGGGTTCCGCCGATCAGCCACATAATGATCATTTTCCAATCGTTTGTGACAAGATCAACTATGCCTTTGTAAAGAATTTCCATGTTAGTCTCCTTTTATTTTTTTCGTTCTTATTTTACCACAAGATTTTGTTTTTTTCAACATATTTTGAATTTTCCGTTAAAAAAGACCTTTGGGAGGACAGCTTGCCTGTCTTCCCAAAAGTCTTGCATTTTAATTCTGCGGCGAGAGGCGGTGACAGCCTCTGAGATGACGCCGAAGAAACGCGACTGTCTTGAAAGTCCGTTTGCTACTCCCTTTTGGAGATTGTTTGATTATACTGTTTCGACCTTTATCAGGTTGGTGTTGCCCGAAACGCCGTTAATGTCGCCCGCGGTCATGACCACGCTGTCGCCCTCGCTGAGCCTCAGCTCCTTCTTTGCTGCTCTGAGCGCGTGGTAGAACAGAACGTCGGTTGAGTTGAACTGCTCGGTGAGCACGGGAAGAACTCCCCAGGACAGCGCCAGCTTATACCACACCTTCCTGTTTACCGCCATGCCCACGATATCGGTGGGCGAGCGGAATCGGGATACCATTCGAACGGTCATACCCGACATAGACGTGACCACGATGGCCTTAGCTCCGATGTCAATGGCCATTCCGCAGGTTGCGTGAGAGATGGCGTCGGCGCGGTTCTTTATCTTGAATTCGCTGTTTCTGAAGCGGTGGTCGTAGTGAATGTGCTTTTCGGTCTCCTCGACGATTTCAGCCATGGTCTTTACGGTCTGTACGGGATATTTTCCCGCAGCCGACTCGCCCGAGAGCATAACCGCGCTGGTTCCGTCGTAAACGGCGTTTGCCACGTCGGATATCTCTGCTCTTGTGGGGCGGGGATTGTGGATCATGGATTCAAGCATCTCGGTGGCGGTAATAACCCGCTTGCCGAGCAGACGACACTTTGTGATAAGATATTTCTGAAGCGCGGGAAGCTCGGTAAAGGGCACCTCAACACCAAGGTCGCCTCGACCGATCATAATTCCCGAGCATTCCTCGCAAATTTCTTCAATGTTATCGATGCCTGACTGATTTTCGATTTTTGCGATAATATCGATGTTGTCGCCGCCGTTCTCGTGCATAAACGCTTTAAGGTCAAGCAGATCTTCACGGCGCGAAACGAAGGAAGCGGCAATAAAATCAACGTCATTTTCGATTCCGAACAGCAGATCGGACTTGTCCTGCTCGCTGAGATAGGTTTGCTTTAGCACCTTTCCCGGGAAGCTCATGCTCTTTCTGTCCGAAAGCTCGCCGCCGACCAGCACTCGGCAGATGACGTCGGTGTGGGTAATCTCCTTTACCTCAAAAATCACCAGACCGTTGTTTACAAGCACGCGGTCTCCGATAGACAGGTCGTTGACAAGCCCCTCGTAGTTGACCGAGACGCGCGTGTTGTCCCCTTCAACGTCAGCTACCGTGAAGGTGAACTCGTCGCCGTCGGCAAGGGTGACCTTGCCGTCGCGGAACGTCTTTATTCGGTACTCGGGGCCCTTGGTGTCAAGCATGATGGCGATAGGGAGGCCCAGCTCCTCTCGCACCTTTTTGATCATGTCGATGTTTTCCTTGTGTTGCTCATGTGAGCCGTGGGAAAAGTTCAATCGGGCAACGTTAAGTCCCGCGCGGCACATGGCAGTGAAGACCTTTTCGTCTCTGCTGGCAGGGCCTATGGTACAGATTATCTTTGTTTTTCTCATGTTTCAAGCCTCGAATCTTTTTCGAAATCCCAAATATTATACCCCATAACCGCACCGTTTTCAAGTGGTTTTGGAAATTTTTTGAGCTATTACCTTATTATTCCCAAAAATGCAATAATTATAAGGACAATGCCGCCTGCAAGCTCGGCCTTTGATTTGTGGGCGGAGCCAAACGAGTTTCCGAGCCTTACGCCGGCAAAGCAGACGGTGAAGGTTACAAGGCAGATCACGACGCAGGCGCAAAGGGTGTTCAGAAATTCGCTCATACGCGCGTTGAGCACGACAGGCTCCAGGGCAAACGCCACCCCCGCGGCAAAGGCGTCGATGCTTGTGGCAAAGGACATGGCGAGCATGGTTGCACAGTCAAGTCGGGGGTCGGCCTTTTCTCCGTAGGTCGTTGATTCAATTATCATTTTCACGCCGATTGCGCATAAAATGACGAAGGCGATGAAGGGCGAGGCGACCCGCACGTAGTTTTCAAGGCGGGAACCAAGCAGATATCCGAGAAAAGGCATCAGTCCTTGAAAGCCTCCGAACCAGACGCCGCAGATAAGAGCTTCTCTCACGTCGGCTCGGCGCATAGACAGCCCCTTGCACACCGATACGGCAAAAGCGTCTGCCGACAGTGCCACCGCCTCGATCAAAATAAGGAAAATGCCCATTTTAACCTCCGTTCCGCCGCGCGAGTCGGCACAAAATGCAAAAGCGAGGTTTGTCGTCGCTTTGCTTTACGCCGCCCTGCGGTTTTTGTCTTTTGATTCAATTTTACCATCGCGAGAGCGCGAAGTTTGCATAATTCTGCGGGCGGGAGAGTAAAATTTTTTATAAAGGAGGTTTTTGCCATGCTTCTTGTAAAACCGTACAACCGTGAGCGCGCCGTTGAGTACGCGCGGCGCTGGGCTTTGTCCCGAAATCCGCTTTTTACCGATTTTTCGGGGCTTGGAGGCAACTGCACCAATTTTGTGTCTCAATGCGTTTACGCGGGCTGTTGCTCCATGAATTACACGCCCACCTTCGGGTGGTATTACGTGTCGGCGGACGACCGTTCGCCGTCCTGGACGGGAGTTGAGTTTTTCTACGATTTTCTTACAACGTCCGAGGGAGAAGGTCCTTTTGCCGGCGTTGTCCGCCGCCGTCAGCTGAGCCCGGGCGACGTAATTCAGCTGGCAGACGAGACGGGGGATTTTTACCACACCCTGATCGTAAGCGCCGTAAACGGAGCGCAGATTCTGGTCTGCTCTCACTCGGTGGATTCTCTCGACCGACCGCTGTCCTCTTACGATTATGCCTCGGCGCGATATTTGAGGATATTGGGGGCGAGAGTGGAGATAGAGGACGATTGCTTTGAGGGGCTGATTGAAGGCACGTCGTTGCTATAAAAAAAGGGCTTGGAAAAAACAAAATTATATATAATTTTTTCAAAATCACCTTGCACGCCGATATATTATGTGCTATAATAAATATTGAAATTTTGTTTGCGAGGTTGACCATGAAGATCGGTTTTGATTGCGAAAAATATATGACCATACAATCCCGAAATATAAGGGAGCGTATCGAGCAATTCGGCGGCAAGCTCTATCTTGAGTTCGGCGGCAAGCTTTTTGACGATTATCACGCATCGAGAGTTCTGCCCGGCTTTGAGCCAGATGCAAAAATAAAAATGCTTGCGAAGATAAAGGACGAGGTGGAGATCATCATCGCCATCAACGCCGACGACATCGAAAAGAACAAGCTCAGGGGCGATCTCGGCATCAGCTATGACAACGACACCCTGCGTCTGATAGACATCTTCCGCAGTCTCGGCTTCTACGTGGGCAGCGTAGTCATTACCCGCTACGCAGGTCAGGCGGGCGCGGATAAATTCAGGCACAGACTGAGCGACATCGGAATGAAGAGCTTTCTTCATTATTCCATCGAAGGCTACCCCTCTGACATTCAGAGGATCGTCAGTGAGGAGGGCTTCGGAAAGAACGAATACATCGAGACCGAACGCCCGCTGGTGGTCGTTACCGCGCCCGGCCCGGGAAGCGGAAAGATGGCGACCTGCCTCTCTCAGCTTTATCACGAGAACAAGCGCGGCGTTAAAGCCGGATACGCAAAATTTGAGACCTTCCCCGTGTGGAATCTTCCTCTCAAGCACCCCGTAAACATTGCTTACGAATCTGCCACCGCCGACCTTGACGACGTGAACATGATCGACCCCTTCCACCTGGAGGCATACGGTCAGACGGCGGTAAACTACAACCGCGACGTTGAGATATTCCCCGTTCTCCAGGCAATGATGACCGAGATCCTGGGCGAATGTCCTTACAAATCTCCCACGGATATGGGTGTAAATATGGTTGGCTTCTGCATAACCGATAACGACGTGTGCAACGAGGCGGCAGGCAAGGAGATGCTTCGTCGATACTACAGCGCCGCAAAGGACGTTGCCGCTCACAACTCTCCCCAAAGCCTTCTCGCAAAGCACGAGCTTCTCCTCAGGCAGGCGAGGGTAACAAAAGACGTTTGCCCCGCAGTTGCCGCCGCGCTGAAAAAGGCAGAGGAAACAGGCAAGCCCGCAGGCGCAATGGAGCTTTCCGACGGCACGATTGTCACGGGAAAGACCTCGAATCTTTTGGGGGCATCCGCCGCCCTGCTTCTTAACGCCATAAAATATCTTGCAGGAATCGACGACGGCATAGATCTTATTGACAGCAGAACGCTTGAGCCCGTCTGCGCGCTCAAGACAGGCGCGCTTGGAAACAGAAATCCGAGACTTCACTCGGACGAGGTGCTGGTTGCCCTCGCCGCCAGCTCGGTCTACAGCGAAAACGCCAGAGCGGCAATAGAAGCGCTTCCGCTTCTCCGCTCCTGCGACGCTCATTTCTCGGTGATTCTCTCCTCGGTTGACGAGAAGACCTTCAAGAAGCTGGGCATCAACACAAGCTCCGAACCAAAATACGAAAATCGCCCGCTTTATCACAGAAGATAAGAAAAAATCCTCCGCTGTGCGGAGGATTTTTGTTTTGATTCTGAATCCCTCTGTCATTCTGCAGCCTCGCCCTTTGGGAGGGGCTTGGCGCAAACAAGAAAACGACGGCTGAACGCCGTCGTTTTTGATGTTTTGGACGAAAATTTGCCCGTATCTTTCGTTTTTGGAGATTTTTTGGCTTGGAATTTCTCAAAAAGACCCGGAAATAAATCCGACGGCACATTCCGCATCATAGCGGGCAAGCTCGGAGAGTTCGTCGCGCCTTATGCGTATATTTCTGCAAAGCTCGTCGCGGTGCTCGACGGTCTCGACCGCTCTTGAGACAATATCGTCTGCGGTGAAGTCACCCATGTTGATGGGCTCACCCTGTCCCGAATATTCAAGAAACGCGCTGATTTTGGGGTCGTATGCGATTCCGATGGCGGGAGTGCAGGCGTTGGTTGAATAAATGAGCATATGAAGTCTCATCCCGATGACAAATTCCATGTGGCAAAGAAGCGCCGTCAGCTCTCTCGAGCTGAGCCCCTCGACAAAAACCGCCCGTTTGCCGCTTTTTTCTTCGAATTTCTCGCACACAAGGCGGCTGATTTCGGTATCAACGGTGTTCTGAATCGAAACCACAAGCGGCAAAAGCCCGAGACGGTCGTAAATTTTTGCCATGGAGCAGCTTATGCGCTCGGCAAACTCTGCCCCTGACAACTTTCCGCCTGTTTTGAGATTTTCGAATTCACGGACGGAAAGAGCGTAATATTTGCTTTGCTTTCGGTCGATTCCCAGCTTGTCCTCAAGGTAAGTGAGACGACCTGCGTCGATTGGCTCGACTGTCATGGCAGGGTCGCAGGTGACCGTGATTCCACGCTCGGGATTCAGCCCGATGGACTGCAAAAAATCAAGCGACGAGGGCTCTCTCAGGCTGATGAGATCAACCTCCTCAAGCACCTTTTTCACCTTCGCTACGCTTGATTCTCCGTAAATGGGGCCGATGCCGTTTGAGTACACCATCACGGGAAGTCCCGCGCGCTTTGCCATTTTGATGATGGCAATGTAGTAGTTCAGAGACTTTTCGCTGGTGTTGTTCTGAAGCAAGGAGCCGCCGCCGCTGATAAGAAGCTTTGAGCGCTTCATCTCGCGGTGAATGGCAGGAATGTTAAGTCTGTTTATACAGCGAACTCCGTATTTGAGCTGTGATTTTTTCGGGGAACGGGTGAGCGCGGTTATTCTGATGTCACGCTTCAGCTCCCGAAGCTGCTTTGCGATAGACAACAGCAGGGAGTCGTCGCCCATATTTCCAAAGCCGTAGTAGCCCGACAGGATAACGTCGCTTTCCTTTTTGTAATCAAAGGGGAGAAGGCTTTCATAGACCGCAAGACAGTCCTTCGCCATGCGGTCGGCAGAGTAATTTTCTTTAATTATCGTGCGGTTTCGCTCTCCGATCTGCTCAAGGTCTTCCCGTGGCAGGTCAAGCAGGGCGCAAAGGTCGTCGAAAAGTCTTTCGGGTGTTGCCATGCGGCAGCCGCGGCAACAGAAGTTCGTTGCAACGGCAACCTCGAGCATATTTCCCTCGGGGCGTCCTATATAGCCCTCGTTTCCGGCTACGATAACGGGCTTTGACGCGCTCATGGCTTCAAGGGCGGCGCGTGAGACGCCCACGAACACGTCGCCCAATGCAACGAGGCTGTTGATGTCGGTGCGTGCACCGGTCATGTGAACGAATTTCCCGCCGACGGCAGAGTTTGCGCTCTCGGCAAGAGAATTTACGTGCTCGAAATCGTCGCCGCTGCCAACTATGACGACCTGAAGCTCGGGATATCTTTCCCGCAGGCGCGGCGAAATTTCGGCAAGGTGGCGCGCCACGAGAGAGCGGTCGGTGTCCATGCGGCTGACGTAAACGATGGTTTTGCGCTTGTCGGGAAGTCCAAGCTCCCGTGCCGCCTCGTCCGAGGGCGTTTTGGGGGAGAATTTCTCCATGTCCACGCCGTTGATGGTGACCGACACGTTGTCGGAATAGACCCCGTAAGAGTCAATGAGATATTGCTTTATGTCTTCGCTGACCGCCACGGTTTTTTCGCCCCAATATGCGATCTTCCGCCACACCGCGTTGACGTCAAAAACCCAGTGAGCCGTGGTGACGAAGCGGAAATGCAGACTTTTTTGAAGCAGACCGCACACAAAGGCGGGGATCCGGGCGTGAGCGTGAACGATGTCGAAATTTTCTTTTTTTATGAGCTTTCTCAGAGCGAGAAGCGAGCGGATGACCTTGCAGGGTGCTTTCGTGTGAAGGGGAGCTTTAACGTGCGCGATACCGCATGCTTCCAATTCGTCAACGTAAACGCCGCCGTTTGACGCAACGGTCACGTCGTGACCCATATTTTTGAGACTTCTTGACAGCTCGAGCACGTGCGTTTCCGCGCCGCCGATGTCAAGAGCCATCGCACACATTAAAATTTTCATGCGTTGATTTTTGCCTCTATCGAGCGCAAATATTCAACGGCTATGCGAGAGCTTTTCTCAAAGCTGTCACCAAAGTTGCCCTCAAGGGAAATTGCGCCGCTCTCGTACTCTGCCGCGCGGAGAACGCGGAAGAACTGAGCGTAGTCCTCGGGATCCGTGGGAGCGGGAACGTGACGATTTTGAGAGGGACTTGCAATATGAACGTGACTGATGCAGCCCTTGTAGTCTGCAAGGCTTTCGACGCTTTCACCCATCAGAAGAACATGGTAAAGATCGACCAGAAGCTTTACGTAGGGGCTGTTTACCTCTCGCACGTATTCCATAGCCTCCGCGCAGGTGTTGAGCACGTTGGATTCCTTGTCGTTCAGCTCCTCGATGCCGATGATAATACCGTATTTTTCAGCTATGGGCGCGGCGAGATCGCCAAGGAAATGAACGATCTGTGCCTTTGCCTCCTCGCGGGAAAATCCCTCGGGGATGTTTCTTGCTCCGCCGCTTCCGAAAATTACGCTTTTAAGCCCGAGAACGGACAGCTTTTTGAAGGATTTTTCAAGATACTTAAGGATTACGGCATCATCTGCGTCGGGACCCGTCAAGCGAATGCGGGCGGGGATAAAGCCGTTTGCGCTGAGGCATGCGATCCCGTGCTTTTTGCACTGATCCGCCATAGCCTGAACCTCGCTGTCGGAGGCGTCAGCCAAAGCGGAAAAACCGACCTCGCAAAAATCACAACCGATTTTTTTGAGTATCTCGACCTTGCTTGCGTCCTTACCGATACATACTCCGTAGGTGAATTTCATTTTTTTGTACCTCTCTTTTGTGTTATTTATTACTTTTCGGGATCAAGGAACTTCCAGTAGGATTTCAGATAGTTGATGCCTGAGAGCACCGCAAAGAAAGTGGAAACCGCCATTGACAGATATGTAAGAACGTGGAAGTCGTATTTTACGAGGTCGATGCCCGAAACAAGGGATGCAACCTCAAAGATAACGGGCTCAAGAAGGGCGCAGAGTATGAACACTATTTGGGAAACGGTCTTTATTTTGCCAAGCATGTTTGCGGCAACCACAACGCCGCTTCCGCTTGCAACGAGACGAATGGAGGTTACTGCCAGCTCGCGGAAAACAACGACCGTTGCGGCGATGGTGAGACAGACCTGCAGAATTCCGTCAAAGCGGAAGATCAGCATCATCATAGCACCGATAACCATGAATTTGTCGGCAAGGGGGTCGAGGAATTTTCCGAAGTCCGTGATAAGATTGTCACGGCGGGCGATCTTTCCGTCAAGCATATCGGTAAGGGATGCCGCGCCAAAGATAAGCGCGGAAATCACGCCCCAGGCGATGGTGGGCAGGGGAAGAAGCATAACGACCATGATGATCGGAACCATAATAAGACGGAGAACCGTCAGCTTGTTTGGTAAATTCATTTTCATCTCTTTTTTCCTTTCTTATTACAGAGCATGACCCAAAAGGTCGTAGTCTCCGATCTCGTCGATCTTAACCTGAGCAAACGTGCCGGGGGCGAGCTTTCTCTTTGATGAGAAATAGATTTTTCCGTCGATTTCGGGCGCGTCCATGCAGGAGCGGCCGTAGTAGGTCTCGGCAACAACGTCATAGTCCTCCACGAGCACCTTTAGTGTTTTGTGCAGGAAGCGTTTGTTCCTCTCCTCGTTGATTTTGTATTGTTGAGCCATTATCGTGTCCACTCTGTCCTGTTTTGTCTGCTCATCGAGCTGATCCTCAAAATCGTATGCGGGGGTGTCCTCCTCGCGGGAGTAAGCAAAGGCGCCCATGCGGTCGAATTTTGCCTCGTCAACAAAGGCACAAAGCTCCTCGAATTCCTCCTCGGTCTCGCCGGGAAAGCCCACGATGAAGGTGGTGCGGATAACGATGTCGGGAATTTCGCGGCGAAGCTTTGAGAGCACCTCTCGGATCATCTTGCTGTCACCGTGACGG
>CAZISP010000017.1:1785-9673 GCA_964541955.1 uncultured Lachnospiraceae bacterium | reverse complement strand
ATCCCTCTTGCCCTGACCCTCGGACTTGCCACCTTCAACGGCATGATAGGCTTTATTGACGACTTCGCAAAGCTTGTTAAAAAGCAGAACGAGGGACTTCTTGCCTGGCAGAAGTTTGCGCTTCAGATCGTGGCGGCCGTCCTTTACGTTGTTGTCATGAAGCTGACGGGACATATCGACACATCCCTTTATATCCCGTATTTCGGTATCGAGCTTGAGCTCGGGTTCTTCTATTACCTCTTCGCGCTGTTTATCGTTACGGGAATGGTCAACAGCGTCAATCTGACAGACGGCATTGACGGTCTTGCAAGCTCTGTAACCCTTGTTGTCGGTATGCTTCTTTGCGCCGTTTCTTTTGCGCGCGCGGATCTGCCCCTCGGACTTGTTTCTTCCTGTCTTATGGGCGGTACGCTCGGCTTCCTGATGTACAATTTTTATCCTGCAAGAGCTTTTATGGGCGACACGGGCTCGCTGTTTTTGGGCGGCATGGTGGTTGGCTCGGCGTTCATGCTGAATAATCCTCTTATCGTTCTTGTTTTCGGACTTGTATTCGTGCTTGAGACCCTGTCGGTCATTCTGCAGGTGGCAAGCTTCAAGCTGACAGGCAAAAGAATTTTCAAAATGAGCCCTATCCACCACCACTTTGAAAAGTGCGGCTGGAGCGAGGTGAAGATCGTATCGGTCTTTTCTGCCGTAACGGTTCTTTGCTGCGTTCTTGCATGGTTTGGCATCTGAAACTGACCTTGAAAGGAGACCCGATATGGGAAACAACGAAGATTATTTTGCAAAGCGACCCGTTGAGGGTAGCTCCGTGCAAAATAAGCAAAAATCGGGCACAAATCCCGACAGACGCATTGTCGGAAACGAATCAAGCCGCCGAGGCGAAGAAAACACCTCACCAAAGCAGGGAACTGCGCCCAAGCGCGTCCGTGCAGACGTAGAGGGCGCAAAACTTCCCGCCGAGAAAACGGAGAAAAAGGGACTGTTGGCAAGCCTTGCCGGCGGCAAGAGCTGTGCGGAGCTTCCCGAGGGATATAAGGTCGGAAGCGTTGACATGGTGTTTCTCGTTATCCTCGCCGTTATAATTGCTCTCGGAACCGTTATGGTTTTCAGCTCCAGCCACGCTTACGCTACGACGAAATTCGGCGACGGCTATTATTTTCTGCGGAATCAACTGCTGGTCGTTGCATTCGGCTGCGTTCTTATAGCGCTTGTGGCTCTGTTTCCTCTTAAAACCTACGCTTTCGTGACCTGGACGGTCTACGTTGTTTCAATACTTCTGCTCGTTGCCGTGCTCATTGTGGGAGCCAGCGAGGGAGAAGCAAAAAGATGGATCATTCTCCCCGGAGGAATGTCCTTTCAGCCCTCGGAGCTCGGTAAAACGGCGGTAGTGATGATGATGGCTCTGTATATGTCCAAATATCGGGAGCGGGTCGAGAGCAAAAAATGGGGCGAATCCTTCAAATACGGCATTCTGGCTCCGATTTTGATCTTTGGTCCCGTCGTGGGACTTGTAATGCTTGAAAACCATTTTTCGGGTGTTATTATCATCTGTGCCATTGCGGCGTGCATGATGTTTTTCGGCGGATCGAGAATTTCGTATATTGCGGCGATCGGCCTTTTCGGTGCCGCGGCGGTTTTTGCGCTTATCACACTGACTCCATACGCCAACGCGCGTCTTGAGATCTGGAGAGATCCCTGGAGCGACCTTATGGGAAAGGGGTGGCAGACGGTGCAAGGGCTTTATTCTATTGCATCGGGAGGAATTTTTGGCGTTGGACTGGGTAACAGCCACCAAAAGTACGGCTATGTTTCCGAGCCGCAGAACGATTTCGTTTTCACTATCGCCTGCGAGGAGCTTGGGTTCGTCGGCGCTGTTGCCATCCTTCTTCTTTTCGCACTGCTTATCTGGCGCGGATTTTCCATCGCGCGCCACTCTCCCAACAGATTTACGTATCTGTTGGTTCTCGGCATTATTTCAAAAATTGCCATTCAGGTGATTTTGAACATTGCCGTTGTTACGAACACCATACCCAACACAGGAATCCCTCTGCCGTTTTTCAGCTCGGGCGGCTCGTCGTTGCTCGTTCTTATGGCGGAAATGGGAGTTGTGCTGTCGGTATCCAGATATTCAAGGCAGAAAAAATAACGTCAAAGGAGACATCAATTGAGAGTTATAATGACGGGCGGCGGAACGGGAGGTCACGTAAATCCCGCCATCGCCATTGCAAATACCATTGCTGAAAACGAGCCCGGCTCCGAGATATTGTTCGTGGGGACCGAGCACGGAATCGAAAACAAGCTGACGGCGGCGGCAGGGTACCCTATCCGCCACGTGAAAATCGCGGGCTTCAAGCGTTCTCTGTCTCTGAAAAATATCAAGGCGGCTTATCTTGCGTTGGTTTCACCCATGAAGGCGAAGAAAATAGTTCGTGAGTTCAAGCCCGACATCGTTATTGGAACGGGCGGCTACGTTTGCTGGCCCGTGCTCGTGGCGGCATCCGAAATGGGTATTCCGACGGCTGTTCACGAGTCAAACGCCCTTCCGGGTGTTGCGGTTCGAAAGCTCCAGCCTTATGTTGACAGAATCTGGTTGAACTTTGCCGAGAGCGAAAAATATCTGAGCGCAAAGGACAAGATTTTGCGCGTCGGAAATCCTCTGCGCGGTTCGTTTGGAACAATCGAGCGCGACGAGGCAAGAAAAAAGCTTGGTATCGAAGGGAAGTACGAGCATTTCGTGCTCTCCTTTGGCGGAAGTCTGGGCGCGGAAAGGGTCAACGAGGCGTGTCTTGAATTTATGCGCGACTACGTGAAAACACACCCCGAGGTTTATCATCTTCACGCCTGCGGCTCAATCGAGCTTGAGGAGGCAACGAAAATGTACCGCGAATACGGGCTTGAAAACTGCGAAAATGCAAAGCTGGTGGAGTACATCTACGATATGCCCCTTCAGATGGAGGCGGCTGACGTTGTTATTTCGCGCGCGGGCGCAATGACTGTTTCCGAGCTTGCCATGCGAAAGAAGGCTTCGGTTATGATTCCGTCGCCAAACGTTACGGACAATCATCAATACAAAAACGCAAAGACGCTTGCCGATAAAGGTGCCACCGTGCTCCTTGAGGAAAAAGACCTTGCTGACGGTGTGCTTGAGGGGGTTGTTTCCGAGCTTTTGTCCGACAGCGAAAAGCGTCGGAAAATGGGAGAGGCGGTCTATGCCTTCTCCTGTCCTGACGCAAATAAAGTGATATACGAAGAGGTGAAAAAGCTCACGTCTGAATGGAGGGCAAAATGACCTTTTACGTAACGGATAATCGACATCGGAGCGGTCAACGCCGTGCGGCGGAAGCGAGACGGCGACGGCGGCGGGATCGGAGAGACGGCTCCCGGACAGGCTTTTATCTGACCGTGGCGGGGCTTGTCCTGGCTCTGCTCGTTGTCGGAGCTCTCATCGTCTGCTTTCTCACGTCAATTCTGAACGTCTCCGAGTTTGCCACCCTAAACGAGGGTAGATACAGCCCCGATGAGCTGGCTGAGGCGGCGGGTATAAAAATGGGCGAGAAGATCTATTCGGTTGATCTCGACCGTGCCGAGCGGAATATTCTCGAGGCGTTTACCGAGATCGGCAGCGTGACGGTCAGACGAGACCTGCCCGACAGGATAATTTTCGAGCCTGTTTACGCATCGGCAAAATATTTTATCGCTCTGTACGGAGAGTATTACACCCTTTCGGACGGGCTTCGGGTTCTTGAGAGGGTAGGGGGCAGGAGCTATTGCACCGAATTGCGCCTGGTACAGCTTGAGCTGCCCGAAATACGCCGCGCGGTGACGGGCGAGGTGCTCACCTTTGCACAGGAGAGCGCTCCCGAATATATCGGACGAATGCTCTCTGCCGTGTCAGAATCCGACCTTTACGGCATGATTGACAAGCTTTGTATTGAGAGCAAATTCGAATCCTACGCCATAAAAACCGGTTGCTTTAAGATAAGCTTCGGTGAGTGCAAGGACGAGGAGCTTAAAATAAAGATGGCGATGCGTGTCATGGAGGAGGGCGGCTATTACACTCAAACGGGAGTGTTCGTTGACGCAACTGACGCCTCCGAAGCGGTGGTTGCCGTGAGAAAGAACGAAAAAATTGAATAAAAAACCTGAATTTCCTTAAAAATAAGGGCTTTTTTCGGGATTTTTTTCAAAAAACTATTGCAAAAAACAAAAAAATATATTATTATATAATAAGAGAAACTATGCTCATAGATTCTCATGTTATAGAAGAAAAAAGATTCATATACAAGAAAACGGAGGATATTAAAATGCCATTTGAACACGACGTATCTTATGACAGCGGTGTAAGTATTAAAGTCATCGGTGTCGGAGGCGGCGGAAACAACGCCGTTAATCGCATGATTTCCGAAAATATCAAGGGTGTTGAGTTCATCGCGGTGAACACTGACCGCCAGGCTCTGAAGAATTCCAACACACCCAACCAGGTAGTTATAGGCGAGAAGATCACAAAGGGATTCGGCGCAGGCGCTAACCCCGAGATCGGCGCAAGAGCTGCCGAGGAGAGCCTTGACGATATCAAGGCTGCTCTCAGCGGTGCCGACATGGTATTTATCACCAGCGGTATGGGCGGCGGCACGGGTACGGGCGCGGCTCCCATCGTTGCAAGAGCGGCAAGAGAGCTTGACATTCTTACGGTCGGTATCGTAACCAAGCCCTTCGCATTCGAGGGCAGAAGAAGAATGGCGTTCGCTGAGGAGGGTATCGCAAACCTTTCCGATTACGTTGACGCACTTGTCGTTATCCCCAACGAGAGACTTAAGCAAGTATCCGAGACACGCATCACTCTCGCAAACGCTTTTGAGATCGCTGACGACACTCTTCGTCACGGTGTTCAGAGCATTTCCGAGCTTATCAACGTTCCTGGCTACATCAACCTGGACTTTGCTGACGTTACGTCCGTTATGAAGGACGCGGGCTACGCTCACATGGGCGTTGGTAGCGCAACGGGTAAGGATAAGGCGGAGCTTGCCGCAAAGGCAGCTATCTCCAGCCCCCTGCTTGAGACCTCCATCGGCGGTGCAACGGGTATCCTTATCAGCATTACGGCGTCTCCCGATATCGGTTTGGAGGACGTTGACCTTGCATGTAACAAGATCTCAAGCGAGGCTCACCCCGACGCTAATGTTATCTTCGGTGTTGCTTTTGACGAGGATCTTGAGGACGAGATGAAGATCACTATTATCGCAACAGGCTTTGAAAAGAAGGAAGAGGATAAGAACACAGTTGCCGCTCCCGTTATTACAGAGCCCGTAAAGCGCCCTGCATCCGCAGAGAAGAGTGCGGACGAGTCTCCCGAGGTTCCTACCTTTGAGGCTCCTGCCGCAAAGCCTCAATATGCACCTCAGGCTCCCGCATATGAAGCACCCTCGGCTCCTACATATGCTCCCGCAGACGCTCCTTATGCTCCCCCCGCACGCGCAGAGGGCGGCATCATGGCAGGCGAGACCGTGGGCGACGAGGAATTTGACGAGATGATCAAGATGCTCAGAAACGGAAGCCGTCGCCGTGACGACTTTAGAGGAAGAAGATAATTCTCTCCGGGCAATTCCAATTTTGCTTCAAAAGCGTGTTGCCGCCTTCGGCAACACGCTTTTGAGCTTTTGAGGAAGGTGTTGATTTTACGGGCGATTCATGAATCGCCCCTACGGTGTTTTTTGCGTGAAACGGACGACCGATGGTCGTCCCTGCATAGCATGGGGCAGTGTCGGCACTTATCCTCTGAATCAAAAAAGAAAGGCAACTAAAATGAATTTTGCGCTTTTCGGTGCGCTGGTGAACACAGGCACCGTAATTTTAGGAAGCCTGATCGGGCTTCTTTTGCGAAAAGGAATATCGAAGAAGATCGCGGATTCCGTGATGCTGGCAATGTCCCTCTGCGTTGCATGGATTGGCATCACGGGGGCTATCAAGGGAACGAATACCATAGTAATAATTCTATCCACTCTTCTCGGCGCGCTTTTGGGCGAGGCTATCGACATAGACCGCCACGTAAATAACCTGGGCAAAAAAATAGAGGAGAAGGTTGGCGAGGGTCACGGCAGCGTATCACAGGGCTTCGTTTCGGCAACGCTTCTTTTCTGTGTTGGTTCAATGACTATTTTGGGCGCTCTTGAGAGCGGTCTGACGGGAAACCACACCACGCAGCTGGCAAAGGCACTGCTTGATTTCGTGTCCTCTATGATCTATGCGTCCTCCTTTGGTATAGGCGTTATCTTTGCCGCAGGCTCGGTTCTCGTGATTCAGGGCAGCATAACGCTTCTTGCGGGCTGGATAGAGCCCCTGCTTTCGGCGGCTGTTATTACGGAGATGACGGCAGTTGGCTCCATATTTATCGTGGGACTTGCCCTCAACATGATGGGCGTCACAAAGTTCAAGCTCATGAACTATATTCCCGCTATTTTCCTGCCTATCCTGCTTTGTCCTTTGTACGACTATATCGTGGGGCTTTTCTGATATGAATATGAAAAATCTTTATCCGATGCGGCTTTCCGCGCTTCCCATGGAAAGAATTTGGGGCGGTGACAAGCTGGGGAGAATTTACAATAAAAATTGCGAGGTCGGCACGGGCGAGACCTGGGAGCTGTCTGTCCGCAAAAAGGAAAAGAGCATTGTTCTGAATGGATTTTTTGCCGACAAGGTACTTTCCGACGTGATAGAAGCAGAGCCTTCGATTGTCGGTAAACGCTTTGAGGGCGGCGAATTTCCTCTTCTCATAAAGCTTATTGACGCGGCACAGCCCCTGTCCGTCCAGGTACACCCCGACGACGAATACGCATCGAGAGTTGAGGGTGACGTCGGCAAGACCGAGATGTGGCACATACTTGAAGCAGATGAGGGCGCAAGGCTGGTCTACGGGCTTGCCGATGGCGTGACGCGTGAGGATTTTGCCGAGGCTGTCCGTTCCGGCAGGACCGAGAGCGTTCTGAGATACGTAGACGTTCACGCGGGTGAAACATATTTTATTCCCTCGGGGCTGGTTCACGCTATCGGGGAGGGCATAGTTCTCGCCGAGGTACAGCAGAATTGCGACCTTACTTACAGAGTTTACGATTTTGACCGCCGCGACAAGAACGGAAATCTCCGTGAGCTTCACGCGGAGAAGGCTATAGACGTTGTAAAATGCTTCTCGGATGCCGAGATTGACGCCATCCGATACGAGGCTTGTGCCAACGACAGGCGTGACGGCGAGCTTTTGGCGCATTGCCGATATTTTAAGGTTAGACGTTGCCGCGTTGCACGTGAAGCTCGCAATATTTGCGTGACCGATGACAGCTTTATGTCACTTCTTTGCACCGAGGGCGAGGGAGGGCTCCTTTGCAGAGGAAATGAATATGTGGTTTGCCGCGGAGACAGCTATTTTCTTCCTGCAGGCCTGGGAGACGTGGCAATTTCGGGAAACATGACGGCTGTTTTGTCAGAAATCTGACGGAAAGGATTGAAATTGAGTTCCGAATCGAAAAAACAAAAGGTCCCCAAAACGCCCTTTTCCGAAAGGATAAAGGCGTGGGCGGTATCAAAGCTTGAAAATATAAAGACTGCGCCCGCTCGCGCTTTTGAAAGCATAAAAACCGCGCCCGGAAGGCTGGCAGCTTATTTCAGGGAGCTGCCGGGGCGCATGAGAAAATGGACTGCCTGGGAATGGTTTTTGGCAGTGCTTTGGGTGCTTCGCGTTCTGCTCACCGTTGCCGCCGCCGTAATCTTCCCGTACGTTGCATACACCATGCAGGAGTCCTTTTATTACAGCGTAGAGGATTTGACGGAGGGGATGTTTGAGTACAATCTGCTCTTTGTTTATTTGGTTGAGCTGTTTATCCTGGCTTTGACCTGG
>CAZISP010000017.1:0-1685 GCA_964541955.1 uncultured Lachnospiraceae bacterium | reverse complement strand
GTACAATCTGCTCTTTGTTTATTTGGTTGAGCTGTTTATCCTGGCTTTGACCTGGGCGACCAGGTCGGAATGTGCGGAGTACTTGGCGTTGCCCAGTATGCGGTGATGCTTTTCCGCTTTACTCCAATCATGCCCTGGGATATCCTTTCTCTTGGCACGGCACTGTCGGTGGCGGGAAATTACGAGTTCGTCTGGAACGATAAGATAAAGATGTGGGTAGCGTTGTATATCGCCATGATGATCGTTTCTCTCATCTTGCTGGCAAAGCCGAGGAAGCCGAGGATAGGCAGGTGGCCGGTTCGCATTCTGTGCGCGGCGCTTTGCTTTATGATGATCGGCGGATATATTGATAACTCAGGCAACGAGAAATTCCAGACAAGCATGGGATATTATCCCTATCTGTTTACCCCCACCGTCGTATACAAGCGAAACGGCTTTTATTTCAGCTTCACGTCCTTGCTCAAATATATGAATATCAGCGAGCCCAAGGGATATGATGCGGACGAGCTTGAAGCTGATGCCGCGGCTCTGATTGAGGCGGGGCGTACGCTTGAGCAGACAAGCGCCAATAAGGGCGAACGCCTGCCGAACGTTATCGTTATCATGAACGAGTCGTTTTCCGACCTTGAGGTCTACGGCGACCTTGAAACGGACGGTGTTGAGGTCATGCCCTTTATAAAATCCCTTACCGAGAACACGGTGAAGGGCTGGGCGTATACCTCTGTCAAGGGCGGCAACACGCCAAACTCGGAGTTTGAGTTTCTGACGGGCGACACCATGGCGTTCCTGCCCGCGGGAAGTATTCCATATCAGCAGTATCTGAAAGACGAAACGCCCAATTTCTTCTCGCGACTTCAGAATATGGGCTACAAGACCTACGGCATTCACCCCTACAACGCATCGGGCTGGCGGCGTGATACTCTTTATCCTCTGCTCGGTATGTCCGAGAGCTTTTTCAGCCGCGATTTCAAGTATCCTATACGAGTGAGAAACTATATTTCCGACGAATCTGTCTACGATATGATCCGTGACCTTGTGGTTCAGAACAAGGGCAAGGCTGAGCCTACCGCTGTTTTTGCCGTTACCATGCAGAATCACGGCGGCTATACGGACGGTCACACATATGACAACTTCACTCAGGACGTTTGGTCGGACGTCGTTCGCTCGACCAGTGCGGGGCAGGTGGCAACCTACCTGTCTCTGATGAAGGTGTCGGACGAAGCCTTTGAGGGGCTTGTCAGGTACTTTGAAAACGACAGTGAGCCTACGGTCATTCTCATGTTCGGCGACCACCAGCCGAACGGCACAATCACAACGCCTATTCTGAATGCTTTCGATAAATCAAGCGTTCCCGCGACCATGGAGGAGCTTGCTCAGCAGTACGTGGTGCCCTTCGTTTTGTGGGCAAACTACGATATTGAGGAGCAGAGCGAGGTGGTCACCAGTCTCAATTATCTGAATATATTCCTTTCCGAGGCGGCGGGGTTAGATCTGAGCGATTATCAGCTTTTCCGCCGCGGCTTGATGGAGGAATATCCCGTTATCACCGCGAATTTCGCCATAGATGCGGACGGAAATATTATTAGGATTGACGAGACCGAGGGCGAGGGCATTGAGACCTACCAAAAGCTGCAATACGCGCACCTCTTTGACCGAAAGCATATGCCCGAGCACTTTTACGATTA
>CAZISP010000016.1:0-9902 GCA_964541955.1 uncultured Lachnospiraceae bacterium | reverse complement strand
AGACCAACAGCTTCAATACCGAAAATGATTCTACCGCTAAGGGCTACACACTTCTCTCCGACGGTTACTTCGAATATCTCGACGTTGATTGGCACGCATACACAGGTCAGACCGGCACGACCGGCTGGAACTTCAACCCCACAGGCGTTGACAGCACTGCAAGCGGCGTTGTCTGGTCCGTGCTTAAGTACACAGATGACGAGTATGTTTTGATCTACCGCAACAAGGACAAGAAAACATACACAGATCTGAAGCTTCCTCAGTACACTGAAAATGCGGCGTATCTCTACTACGCGCCTTACGATTACAGATACGGCTCTACTGCAAGGATAGTGAGCGGCGCAACTCTCACCACCTACAACCCCGCACTTACTCAGGCGGATTACGAGAAGATCAAGACAGTTGTAGTTGACCACGGCATCACGGGTACAGCCGAAGGCGGCTTCACGGGACTTGCAAAGGTTGAGACCATTGTATATCCCAACGGTCTCAGCGGTTCGGGAAATTATAAATTCTCGTACGATTCGTCATTGAAGAATATTATCTGGTGCCACACGGACGACAGCGGCAATTCTGTTGAGCATATGTCCGAATTTGAAGGACTTACAAGTCTTGCTGACCTGAGAGGCTTCGGAAATATTGCTCTCACCTCGCTGTTCCACAACGCAACGGCTTTGGAAAATGTTGTATTTTCCGAAGGTATCAGCTCATACAGCGTTGAGACAATGTTCAACGGAACATACGGACTGAAGAGAGTATGGACAGAAGCTGTTCCAACACCCGAGGAAGGCATCATAGACATATCTCAGATGAGTATCCAAATAATACACAAGGGCGTGTTTAACACAGGCTCGAATATCAAGACCATCAAGCTCCCCGCCACAATAGCAGACATTGTGCCTGCAACAAAGAATACCGACACAGACACAAGATGGTGGCAGATACTCGGTCAGAGCAAGAGCTTTGACTTTGTATGCACTGATGCGGTCGCAACACAGATCGCAGAATATGTAGCTCATATCCGTGCAAATCCCAAGACAGATGCAGGCACGGGCACGGTAACAACAGCTACCGCCGCTTACGCTGACAAGATCACTGTAAACGGCAAGTCGGTACTGACGCTTGTTCAAGAGCTTGGTCTTGAATAAAAATCAAAACAAAAAACAGGTGAGGGCCCGAGGCTCTCACCTGTTTTATTTAATCGTTCCGGATCTGAGCCTCCAGCATCATGTCCTTGACCTTCATAAGTCGGGTCAGATTGCCGCGCTCGTTTTCCTCCAGCTTCATCTTGATGGACTTTATTCCTGCTTCGTAACGGGGGATCATAATGTGCTCTAAGGCGTTTACGCGGCGTCTGGTCTGCTCGATCTCCTGAGCCATCAGCTGTGCGGTCTTTTCAAGCTCCGCCAAGCGCACCATGTCCTCAAGAACCTCGCCAAGAGCCCCGATGGCTCCGTCAAGTTCAGCCGAGGTGAATGCCAAACCGTAATTGATACTGTCTCCCGATCCTCTGACGTCAAGCTTGAATTCCGGCACCGAAACGCTCATGACGTTCCTCTGCGATACCTCAACACTCCCCTCTCTGCGGGGCAGAATCAGCGCTCCCTTCAGCATTTTCGGAGAGGAAACGGCCGCCGCCACCGAAAAATCGGCATAATATTCAGATAATTTTTTCTCGACCCGCTCCCGTAAAGCCTTGTTCTCCCGAACCACGTCAAGAAACTGCCTCATAAGCTCGTCTCGCTTATCCTTCAGCAGCTTATGCCCTCTGCGGGAGGTCAGAAGTCTGACCTGGAGCTTTTTCATCTCCATTCGGGTCGGATTCACACGAATCTCAGCCATTTTTATCTCCTCCGTAGCTCAAACGCACTAAAAATCTTATTTTCCCTGCCAATATTTTTCAACAAGCTCGGGTTTGATACGCTTCATCTCGGATCTGGGCAGAATCGCAAGAAGCTTCCAGCCAAGATCGAGCGTTTCCTCAATGGTTCGGTTCTCATAGAAGCCTTGGTTTATATACTCTGCCTCAAATGCATCCGCAAACTGCGCGTAAAGACGGTCAACAGGGGACAGCGCCGCCTCGCCCAGAACCACCATAAGCTCTTTTGCTTCCTTTCCTCTTGCGTAAGAGGAGAAAAGCTGGTTCAGAGTGCCCGAATGATCCTCTCTGGTCTTACCCTCGCCGATACCCTTGTCCTTGAGACGTGAAAGGGAGGGGAGAACATCAACGGGAGGCATATAGCCCTTGCGGTACATCTCGCGGGAAAGGATAATCTGACCCTCGGTGATGTAACCCGTAAGGTCGGGAATGGGGTGGGTCTTGTCGTCCTCAGGCATGGTAAGAATCGGAATCATGGTGATAGAGCCCTCGCTGCCCATTTTTCTGCCCGCGCGTTCGTACATAGTTGCAAGGTCGGTGTAAAGGTAGCCGGGATATCCTCGTCTGCCGGGAACTTCCTTTCTTGCCGCCGAGACCTCGCGCAATGCCTCTGCGTAGTTTGTAATATCGGTCATGATGACAAGCACGTGCATATCGCACTCAAAAGCCAGATATTCAGCGGCAGTCAGAGCCATTCGGGGCGTTGAGATACGCTCGATGGCAGGGTCGGACGCAAGGTTGATGAAAAGGACCGTGCGGTCGATAGCGCCCGTTTTCTTAAAGTCGGAGATAAAGAAGTCCGCTTCCTCGAAGGTGATACCGATAGCGGCGAAAACAACGGCAAATTTACCGTCCGTTCCTCTTACCTTCGCCTGTCTTGCGATCTGCGCCGCCAGGTTTGCGTGAGGCATACCCGAGCCCGAGAAAATGGGGAGCTTCTGACCTCGAACCAGGGTGTTAAGACCGTCGATGGTGGAAATTCCCGTCTGAATGAACTCGGAGGGGTAGTATCTTGCCGCGGGGTTTATAGGTGTGCCGTTGATGTCAAGCTTCTTGTCGGCGACGATCTTTGCGCCGCCGTCAATAGGCTCGCCCATTCCGCTGAAAACGCGGCCCAGCATATTCTGGGAAACGGGAAGCTGAACGCCGTGACCCGTGAAGCGAACCTTGCTTTCTGCAAGATTCAAGCCCGCGGAGCTTTCAAACAACTGAACGAGAACGTCCCGTCCGTTCACCTCAAGCACTCTGCAACGGCGAACGTCGCCGTTTGGCAGCCGGATCTCGCCCAGCTCGTCGTATTTTACGCCGTCCACCTGACGAACAAGCATCAAAGGACCGGCAACTTCTTCGATAGTTTTATATTCTCTGATCATTTTCAGTCCTCCTTCACGCTTCGTTGGCGCGTTTTACGGCATCGTCAAGCTGAACCGAAAGCTCAGCCTCTATCTTTTTGAATTCTTCCTTATAGTCGACGGTGGGAACGGACTTTGCTCGTCCAATCTTCTCGCGGACGGGAAGCGACGCGATATCATTTATGTCCGCACCTGCGGAAATCGCCTCCTTTGCCTTATCCTCAAACGCAAGCACCAGGCGAAGCAGCTCATACTGCTTGTCAAGGGGCGTGTAGCCGTCCACCTCGTCAAATGCGAACTGCTGCAAGAAGTCCTCACGAACCGAGCGGGCGACCTCAAGGGTCAGTCTGTCCTCGGGAGAAAGAGCATCAAGACCTACCAGCTTTACGATCTCCTCAAGCTCGTTCTCAAGCTGAAGGATCTTCAAACATCTGCCGGTCAAGGTCATCCAATCGGAGGATACATTCTCCGAGAACCAGCTGTCAAGCCTGTCACGGTAGAGCGAATAGGAATTGAGCCAGTTGATGGCGGGGAAGTGACGGCGGTATGCAAGTGAGGAATCAAGTCCCCAGAAAACCTTAACGATACGGAGTGTCGCCTGTGTTACAGGCTCGGAAATATCACCGCCCTGAGGGGATACGGCACCGATAGCGGACAGAGTTCCGATCCGTCCGTCCTCGCCAAGACAAACAACCTTACCCGCGCGCTCGTAGAACTGAGCCAGACGAGACGTAAGGTAAGCGGGATAGCCCTCCTCACCGGGCATTTCCTCAAGTCTGCCCGACATCTCACGAAGCGCCTCTGCCCAACGGGAGGTAGAATCGGCGATAACCGCTACGCTGTAACCCATGTCGCGGTAGTATTCCGCTACGGTGATACCCGTATAAATGGACGCCTCACGGGCAGCTACGGGCATATCCGAGGTGTTTGCGATAAGAACTGTTCTGTCCATAAGCGACTTGCCTGTTCTGGGGTCGATAAGCTCGGGGAACTCGCGCAGAACGTCGGTCATTTCGTTTCCGCGCTCGCCGCAACCGATGTACACAACAAGGTCAACGTCGCTCCACTTTGCAAGCTGGTGCTGAACTACCGTTTTTCCGCTGCCGAAGGGGCCGGGAACGCAAGCAGTGCCTCCCTTTGCAATGGGGAAAAGCGCGTCGATAGAGCGCTGACCCGTGATCATGGGCTCAACGGGGGGCAGTTTTTCCTTATACGGACGGGAAACACGAACGGGCCACTTCTGAATGAGAGTTAACGGCTCAACGTCGCCACCGTCCACCTTTATCTTACCGATAGAATCGGTAACTCTGAATTTTCCGCTTGAAATAGTCACAAGGATTCCGCTCTTTCCGGGGGGAACCATGATCTTGTGACGGATAACGTCGGTCTCCTGAACGTACCCCAGAACATCACCCTCCAAAACACGCTCGCCCGCGCCTCTTGCAGGCTCGAACTCCCACAAGCGAGTGCGGTCAAGCGCAGGCTCGTCAATACCCTTTGTGATATTTGAGCCGTGCTTTGTGCAGAGCGTCTCCAGAGGACGCTGAATACCGTCGTAAATATTCTTTATCAGACCGGGGCCAAGCTCGACAGACAGAGGCGCACCCGTTGAGATCACCTCGTCACCTCTGCCAAGTCCCGCAGTTTCCTCGTAGACCTGGATAGACGCGCGGTCTCCGTGCATCTCGATGATCTCGCCGATAAGGCGCTTCTCACCAACTCTTACAACGTCGAACATATTAGCCTCTCTCATGCCCTCGGCAATGACCAGAGGACCCGAGACCTTAAGTATCTTTCCTGTTACATTTTCCATTTGGAAAATCTCCTTAAATTTAAGTGTTGTACAATGGTTTTAGTCAAACAGTACGTTTGAGCCCGTGGCACGCAGAGCGGCGTTTTTCAGATTCGCCATTCCGTAGCCCGTGCTCCCCTCTCTGCCGGGAATAGATACCACGGCGGGGGTTATTTTGTCCTTGTATTTTGCGATGTCGTCCTCAATTGAGACGGCAAAATTTTCTGTGATGAAGATAATGCCGACGTCGCTGTCCTTTGCCAGCGCGTGAAGCGCGGACGCCGCCTCCTCGGGGCTTGAAACGGAGCGAGCCGCAAAGCCGAGAGCCATATATCCGAGAACGCTGTCACGGTCACCTATAACGGCAATCTTATACATAGCTTCCCCTCACTCTCTGCGCGATGCTTTGTTGCGAAAGCCCCGCCGCCTTGCCCGCCAAAATTATGCGGACGTTCTTTATCTCGTATTCAAGCTCACAGAGGAACGAAAGCACGGCAGGTGCGCCAAAAGGGATGTACCTTGCCCGATGCAGCAGCTCCTCGATATGGCTGTCGCAAGCGTTTTCAAGATCTCCCTCGCCGCCAAGAACAGCCTCGGAGATCTGAGGATATTCCTGCTTTATCAGCTTGGAAAGACCCTCTTTTGCCTCCGCCTCTCCGCCAAGATTCGCAACCTCGCAAAGACTGTCGCAGTCCACCTTACCGCCGTCAATAAGCGCGTCGGAAAGCAGAGCCGTCGTCATTTCGCTCAGACCCATGCGAAGAACCCGAAGGATTATCATAACGTTGGTCATGTCTATCTTTGTTTTCACGTAGTCCACGGCAAACGGGTCGCTAAGCTCCTGCGCGGCGTCAAGAATATCCGCAAAGCACGCGCGGTCAAGGGGAAGGTCGATTTTCAGAGGATCGCCGGTAGCGGCATATTCGACTTTTGCTTTCTCCGCCGCCTCCTTCATATGGGTCGGAAGCCCCTCAAAATCGCCGCTGAGTGCCATTTCTCCGTAGCTCTGAGTCGGGAGCGTTCCCACGTCGAAGAGCAGATCGGCGAAATCAATGTCGTTGGGGGTGCATCTGAGCGCCGCCTTTATGTTGGCGCAGTCGTATGCATAGCGGAGGATCGGAGTAATATTTTTCCCGCCCTCATCGGCCTCAACGGTCTCAAGGGCATCCTTGAGCCGTCCCAGCAGAAGCCCGTCAAGCACCTCGGGATTGCGCGCGTCTGAGACCGAGCGCAGAATTCCGCTCTCCGTCGCCACCGCCGCCGCACTCTCGGCACTGTCGGCACCGAGCATGCGTCCGACCGTCTCTCTGCCCGGCATATTCGCCTCAATGGCGCGAACGCGGGCGGAGATATACATGTATTCGGTTGATTTGTCCTTTATACTCATCTCTATCAACTTTCTTTTGAAATTTGAGAAATCTCCGCTTATCCAAGCAATATACTTGCAACGTCCCCCTCGAGTCTTTCCTTTGCCGACTCGATCAGGGTCTCAAGAGAGCAGTTTATGTCCAGATCGCCGATGCGGATAACCATTCCGCCCTCAATTTCAGCGGTCTCCACCGAAATACCCGCACGGGTCAGCGCATTTGAGACAGGCGTGCCTGCCGCCAGACGCTTCGCGGCGGGAAGCAGCTCTGCTCCGACGGACGTGATGTCCTCCTGAGAAAGCAGGATATCAATGGGCGACTCGCTCATCGCTTCGCCGTAGAGCTCGTGGTTCGTCCGCTCGATATCAAGCTGAGCCGACAGCGCGGATATAAGCAGCTTTGCGAGAAATTCGGTGTATTTGTCTTTCTCAAGCCCGAGAATCTCTTTTTCAGCCGTTTCAAAGGCAAGGTCGATGGCGTGGCTTCTCGCCTGAGCAATAATATTCCGCTTTTCAAGCGCCGCGCCCGATTTTGCTCTGGAAATTATGCTCTCAGCCTCGCGGTGAGCGGCATCGTCAAGCTCCGCCTTTATATTGTCCGCATCCCCGCTTGCGCGTAAAAGTATCTCGTTGCAGCGTCTCTGTGCATCGTCGATTATTTTTTGCGCGTCCAGCTGAGCCTCGGCTATGATTTTGTCTTTTATCTTATCAAGACCGGTCATTTATAAATCTCCGTTTTGCTTAAATTAAACCGTATAGAAAAGGATAGGAAGCAGGGAAACAAGAAGCGCGAAGATGGCGTAAGTCTCAACAAGAGCCGCAGCCGTAATAGCCTTACCTACCTCGTCGGGGCGCTTTGCAATAAGGCTGATGCCCGCCGCGGATACCTTTGCCTGGTGGATTGCCGAAATGTAGCCTACCACAGCGATAGGAAGCGCCGCAAACAAAAAGTAAAAGCCCTGTGCCACCGTGAGTGTTGCCATCTCGCCGAAAAGACCGATCTTCATGAGAATGAGGAAGGCCGTAATAAGACCGTAGATGCCCTGTGTGCCGGGGAGAGCCTGCAAAAGCAGAGCCTTACCGAACTTGGAGGGGTCCTCCGTGAGAAGTCCCGCAGATGCCTGACCAACCAGTCCAACACCCTTTGCACTTCCGAGACCCGCGAAGATGGCGGCAACAGCCGCGCCGATTATTGCGATATTAGTTCCGTTGAAAATTTCCTTAAACATAGCTTTTTTCTCCTTTTATTTGTCTGTTGTATATTTGTCCGAGGGCGCGAGAGGCTTGAATGGCACTCCGCCGTCCTCGAAAAACTTACCGAAAAATTCGATATACTGAAGTCTGCTTGTGTGAACGAAAGAACCAAGCACGTTGATGGCAAGGTTGAGCAGATGCCCCACCGTGAAGACCAGAACGAGCATGACAAATCCCAAAACAGTCGGTCCGCCCATGGTGCTCATGGTGTTCACCACCTGACCGATAACGCTGGCCGCCAAGCCCAGAGCCAGAATTCTGGAATAGGACAAAAGGTCGGCAGCATAATTTATTGTGTTGTAAAGGCTTCCGACACCCTTGAACAGCTTCATGAAAATTGATTTTTCACGCCGTCCCTGGGTAAGAATGAGAGACAGCGCTCCGCAGATCGCCACGTATTTTCCCCAAGGGAAGGCGAACGCAAGTCCAAGCCCCGCAAAAAACAGCCACCATGTGGGAATGTCGCATAGGGCATCGACCCACTGTCCCTTTTTGCACAGCATATAGAACTGCACCGCCATACCCGCCACCATGTGCACGGCACCCGTGCCCAGCGAGATTATGAGGAATCCCATGGGGTCCTGAATGGGGTCGAGAATGACCGCCAGGTTCACGTTCGTCGTGGCGCCCTCGATTCCCATCATGTATTCCATGAACGCCTGAGGTATATTTCCGAAATACGCGCCGAACAGCACGCCTCCGATAATACAGAAGATTCCGCAGTACCCAAACATGGCAAGGAAGTTTCTCATTCCCGGCCTTGGGTTCAGCAGAAGTATTCCGCCAAAGCACGCAACGGTCAGAATCGCTCCGTAGCCCACGTCCGCGAACATAAGTCCGAAGATTATGACGTAGAATATGCTCATTATAAAGGTTGGATCGTAGCTGCCGTACTTGGGGTAGGCGTACATTCCCATTACCCACTCAAAGCTTCGGGCGACAGGGTTGTTTTTGAGGAGTATGGGAGGCTCTTCTCCCTCCTCGGGGTCGGACAGCTCAAAGGCACACTCGAATTTGGAGAGAAGCGCCTCAACTCTTTCCTGCCTCTGCTCGGGAACCCAGCCGAACACCACCGTACAGTTCTCGGTGCCGCTCAGCTGCATCTTCGCCTCGGTCTGTCTTGCTTTTGTAACGAGCAGATCGTAGTAGCACTCGATTATATCCGTATCCTCGGCAATTTCCCGAAGCCGCGTCTCGATTTTTTCCCGACGCGCATCGGTCTCGGCAATTTTCGCTTTGATATTCTTTACCGCATCTCTCGCCGTGCCCTTTTCCTCAAAGGTCGCTTTGACAAAGCCGAGCCTCGTGAGCTCCCGCATAACCTTCGCTTCGACGTCTCGAAGATAGATCACCGACACGAGCATGGTGCTTTTTCCGTCGTTTATTATCTCAGCAAACACGCCGTCGTCTCCCGACGCCTCATCAAGCCCGGACAGCCTCGAGCCTCCGGGCAAGGAACCCAAGATAACGCCCGTTTTGTCCGTTCCCGAAAAATCAAGAGGGAGATCATAGCTCTGCCAAGCCTCAAGCGCCGCCATTCTCGTCTCAAGCGCCGCCATCTCGGCTCCGCACCTTGCCTTCTCGCCGTCCAGTGCCGTCACCTCGTCCACCAGCTCTCCCGCTCTCCTGTAGCTTCCGTTTTTGCCGAAAGCGTCAAAATCAAGCGGAATGGGCGGCGTTGACAAGCCCTTTTTCTTTCCGTATTTTCGAAGAACGGTCAGGGCACCATCGGCAGTTTGGATTTTTCTTTCAAGCTCTGCTCTCTTGCCCCCAAGATCAGTGAAGACGGGAGACAGCTCGTCGCCCTCCTCCTGCCTCAGCTCCACCGCACGCAAACGCATAAGCCTTGACAGCAATGCGTCCGTATCCCGCCGATGAGCGAGAACAGTCAGCTTTTTCATTTTGCTAACCGACATTTTTTCCGTACCTTTCTTTTCAGATCTCGGTCAATTCCCGAACTATAAGCGCAACGGCATCCTTCATGTTCTCTATAGCCGTTTGGGCTATAGCCGCCGCATCATCCTTTGCCGCAGATCGGTTTTTCTCGGTAAGATCCTCGGATTTCTTCCGCATTGCCGTAAGATCCTGCGTCAACGCCCTCCGGGCATCGTCTCTGACGTTTGAGCGAAGCTCGTCCGCCTGCTGCTCGGCCTCGCTTATCATTTTTCTTGCTTTGGCGGCAGCGTCCAAGCGGATTTTTTCTGCCTGAGCCTCCGTTTCCTTTATCTGACGGATCGCTTCCTTTGACATTTTACTCCT
>CAZISP010000015.1:0-10065 GCA_964541955.1 uncultured Lachnospiraceae bacterium | reverse complement strand
GTCCTTGATAAAGGCGTATGAGGTGGGGTCCCATGCGGTGTAGCCGCGAGCCTCAAAAGTGGCTCTGAGGCCGCCCGAGGGGAAGGAGGAGGCGTCTGATTCGCCCTTTACCAACTCTTTGCCTGTAAATTCCATTAAAATCTTGCCGTCAAATCCCGGCTCGATAAAGCTGTCGTGCTTTTCTGCCGTGATGCCCGTCATCGGTTGGAACCAATGAGTGAAATGTGTTGCACCGCGCTCGATAGCCCAGTCCTTCATGGCGTTTGCAACGATGTTGGCCGTTTCGATATCCATGCGCTTGCCGTTTTGGTGTGTTGCGCGGACTTTTATGTAGACTTCCTTTGGAAGCTTTGCGCGCATTACGGTGTCATTGAATACCATGGAGCCGAATTCTTCTATAACCTTACTCATCTTCTGTGGTTCCTTTCCTGAATTCAAAAAGAAAACTGATTATATTATTTTACACTTCTTTTTGTGATTTGTCAACAATTTTTTGCTCGGGCGAAAAAAAGAAATCCGATCTCTGATACTATATTTCGATTTTAATACTTTGTTTTGCACTTGTGCCGATTTTCTTGACAAAGATAAATCCGACTGATATACTACAATCAGGGTAAATATTGCCTGATTTTACGCATGATTTATATTATGGAGGTAGAGACAATGTATACGGCACGGGAATGCAGAGAAAAGTGGTTTGCCAAGTATTATGAGAACAAGGAAGCCATTGACAAGAGAATAGCCGAGGGAATTGAGAAAAACCGCAAGGGGCATTGCCAAATTCGTCTTACGGACGATAGCGGCAGAGGTCTTGCAGGCAAGAAGATAAGGGTCAATCAGATATATCACGATTTCAAGTACGGCGCGAACATTTTCATGCTGGACGAGCTTGAGGACAGGGAGCTGAACGAGCGCTACAAGAGCGCGTTCAAAAAGGCGTTCAATCTTGCCACCGTTCCATTCTATTGGAAGGAGCTTGAGCCTGTGCAGGGGAAGCCCCGCTATTCGAAGCACAGCGAAAAGATATGGCGCCGACCCGCACCCGACCTTTGTATAAATTATTGCGAGGAGAACGGAATCATTCCCAAGCTCCACTGTCTCGTTTACGAGCAATTTGTTCCTGCCTGGCTCGTTGACAAGCCTTTAGACGAGGTAAAGGCGCTTTATGAGAACAGAATGAAGGAAATATCCGAGAGATATGCCGGCAGACTTTTCGAGGTCGAAGTCATAAACGAGGTTCTGTGTGAGTCGGGTTGGAATAGGGAAACAAAGACGGAGCTCAGCGAGCAGTGGGACATCGTTGACTGGAGCTTTAAGACCGCACGCAAATATTTCCCCGACGACGTGCTTGTTATCAACGAGGCGAATCCCATTCCGTCCTTGGCAAAAGGTGACTATCGTGCCCCCTATTTTATGGAGATCGAGAATGCGCTCTTAAAGGGCGCGGAAATTGACAAGATCGCGCTTCAGCATCACATTTTTACGGGCGCGAGAGCCGCTTCAACCAACGATGCGCTGTACGAGGAGGCGGTTCTCGCCGGCTCCGAGCTGCTCGACCCTTCTCTTATCTTCCGGGGTCTGGACATTGCGGCGAAGCTCGAGCTTCCCCTTGAGATATCGGAGATAACCGTTCCCACCTTCGGTGATACCGAGGAATTTGAGGAGCTGCAGGCGGATATGCTTAAATTGCTCTATTCGGTATTCTTCAGCCACGAGAGCATCGATACCCTGGTTTATTGGAACGTGCCCGACGGCTATGCGTTCGCTCCCGCGGGAAGAAACTGGAACGAGAACAATTGCCGCGGCGGTCTGCTTCACCGTGACATGACACCAAAAAAGGCGTTCCTTGCCATGCAGGAAATGTTCGGGAAGACTTGGCATACATCTCTTGAGCTTGTGACCGATGAGGACGGCTACGTTGAGTTCGACGGCTTCTACGGCACCTATGAGCTTGAGACCGAGGGTGACAAGACCATTGTTGGAATCCACAAGGGCTGCGATAACGCAATTGTTCTTTAACCGGCCCCCGCCAGCCCCCTTTGAAAAGGTGGCTGGACCCCCCAAACAGAAAACGAAAAAGACGAAGGCTAAACACCTTCGTCTTTTGATTTTTTCGGGATAAACCGTCCGTCCTTTGTCCCTTTTTTGAAAGTTTTCGGGGTGCAGGGGTGCTTTTGAAAAAGCACCCTGCAAATGCACCCGCACTCTTACTTCAATACCTCATCCGTGTGGAGCTTGACGCCGTTCTCACGGAGCTTTTGTTGAAGTGTCGCCATGTCAATGCTGTGGAAATCGCTGGTCAAAGAAGCCGCAACGCCTGCCGCCTCGCCGGTTACGGCGCAAACGGGGATCACGCGGGTGACATCCCACATAGCATCGGTAGACGAAATACAACGTCCTGCCGCCAGCAGATTCTTGATGTTTTTCGAGCGTATCGATCGGAAGGGGATTTCGTAAACGGGGCCTCTCTTTTTCCAGTTGCCCGTCATGCCGATGCTGTCCTCCATGTATACCTTGTCGTCGGTGATGTCGATGTCGTAATCGCCAACGATTCTGCGGGTCATGCGGAGTTGGGGAATGGTTGCAATCATGGTAGGCTCAAGGTCAGCCTTTTCGCGGCGGGCATTTCTTACGTGGCGCAGTGTCTGCTTGTGAGAAAGCTGCATGAATTCGCTTATCTCGTTGCCGTCAAGTCCGCTGAAACGTCGGTCGATGAGGCTCGCGGGACCTTTTTCGTCCTTCTTTTCATCGTCGGGAATGTCCGCATAGCCGAGCATCTGCAGATTCTTTGTGCCGCCGTAAAGGTGGTAATACCAAGCCGCCAGCACGTTGCCCTGACCGAATTTCGCGGTTTCCGCCCCTGCAAAGTGAGCTACGTCCGCGTCACCCGTGCAGTCGATTACGGAATCGCATTCAACGGCGCTTCTGCCGCTCTTGTTCTCAATTATCACCTGCGTGATTCTGTCGCCCTCGGTTGCCGCCGAGCAGATGCGCGTGCCGTAGAGTATTTCAACTCCTTCACGGAGGAGAAGCTCCTCTGCCTGGAGAATGAACATATTGGCGTTGTATCTGACCTCGTAGCGGGTCTTTGCCTTTTCTTCAAGTGTGCCGCCCTCAAGCCAGGGGGTGGGGTATCTGTCCTCGTAGCCGTCCTTCATTGACAGAAGAAGCAGCTCCTCGCCGATACCGTAGATGACCTGGTGACCTTCGCCGTCGCACAGAGGGAGATATATGGTGACGATGCCGAGGGTTCCCAGACCGCCCAGGGCAAATTCGTTTTCTATAAGCAGTACCTTTTTGCCGCGTCTTGCCGCCGCCAGCGCCGCGGAAATACCCGCAAAGCCGCCGCCTGCTACAAGCACGTCGCATTTTTTCGCTATGGGCACGCTGATCTTCTCTTCAATATATTTCATTTGGATTCCCTCCCAAAAATATTGTTGCTTATAGTATACCCTCCGCGTCGCCGTTTGTCAAGTGAATACGGACCAATTTGGCGATTTCCCTTGACCTTTTGAGCGCGAGGTGGTATACTGAAAGAGACAAAACGACGGCAAACGGAGGTAAATATGAACATTTGGCACGATATGGACGAAAAGCGGATAACCCCCCGGGAGTTTACGGCGGTTATTGAGATACCCAAAGGGAGCAAGGTGAAATACGAGCTTGATAAATTTACGGGGCTTCTGAAGGTTGACAGAATACTGTACACGTCAACTCACTATCCTGCAAACTACGGCTTTATTCCCCGCACCTATGCGGACGACGGAGACCCGCTGGACGTGCTCGTTCTCTGCTCCGAGCCCATCTATCCCATGACGCTTATTGACGTTTCTCCCGTGGGCGTGGTGCGAATGATCGACGGCGGCAAAATGGACGACAAGATAATTGCCGTGCCCAAATCCGACCCCACGTATATCGGCATCAATTCAATGGACGAGCTCCCGAGACATATTTTTGATGAAATAATCCACTTTTTCAAGGTCTACAAGCAGCTTGAAAACAAGCAAACCGACGTAAAATACCTGTTTGGGCGAGAGATTGCAATGCAGATAATTACCGAGGCTATTGAATCCTACAAAAAGGATTTTTGCAACTGACGGAGCAGAACACAGACGAATGCAACCGGATGGGGACACCGAAAAAATAAAAAAGCACCCGACAGGGTGCTTTTTTATTTGGAATTAAATTATCGCCGCTTTGTTTTTCTCGGTTGACGAGAGGGCGCGGAATTGCTTTGGCGTTATGCCCGTGTGCTTTTTGAAAAAGCGGATGAAATAAAGCTCGTCGGCAAAGCCAAGCTCGTATGCAATCTGCCGTGAGAGCATTTCGGTGACGGTCAGAAGCTCTTTTGCTTTGAGTATCTTTACCTTTGAAATATAGGCTTTCGGCGTGACCCCGTAATATTTTTTGAACGCATTTATAAAGTGGGGAACGGTGTAACCTGCCTTGTCTGCCAAGTCACTGACCGACAGCTCCTCTCTGAAATTCTGCTCGATGTAATTCTTTACCCAAGAGAGCTTGCCGTCGCCTTGTGCGCTGTCGGTGGCAAGAAACAAAATGTCCATACAAAAATGCAGAAATCGGGGTTCGTTCGAAAGGTCTTGGCAGAAAAAGCAGTTTTTTAGCTGTTCTAAATCCTCGTCGAATCGCAGAGCGTTGGATATCTTGATTTTTCCCTCGGGAAGCGGGGCAGAATCGGGTGCCGAGAATTTTATCATGCAAATTTCGCACGGGGTGATTATCTTTCGTGAAAAGGGCTGATTTGGCGGGCAGATAATGACCTCGCCGCCCGAAGCCGTTTCCTCGGAACTTGCCCCGATGCTAAAGCTGAAGCTGCCGCTTCTCACGCAAAAGGCGGTATAGTCCCCGTAGGTCTCACTTTCGTATTTGAATCGTTCTATTTTTTTGAAATACGTGCAAAAGCTCGGTTTTACGTCCGTCACGATAAAAGCCTCCAAAATCTTAATTTTGTCCATGTTTATTATAATTTTATTTATTCAAAATGTCAATACCCTCTGCTATAATAAAGAAAAAAGGGGGCGACGATATGTTTATAAACGAAAATTTGAGTACACCCGTCATGGGCGAATACGACGCCATAGTGGTTGGCGCGGGACCTGCGGGCTGCGGCGCGGCAATAGCACTTGGCCGTTCGGGTCTCAAAACTCTTTTAATTGAGAAATTCAACTGTCTCGGCGGCGCCTGGACCACAGGCTTTATGAATCCGTTCTTTGACATCAAGGACAAGGCGGGTATAGTTCATGAGCTTGTGTCCGAGCTGAAGTCAAAGGGTCAGTTCGGCGGATTCTGGGACAAGAGCTTTAATTACGAGTACATGAAGCATATCTTAGAACAGAAGATGAAAGAGGCGGGCGTTGAGGTGCTTTACAACACCACCTTTTCGCGGACGCTTATTGACGGCAACAGAGTTTACGGCATCGTGGCAGAAAACATCGGCGGCAGATTTGCGGCTCTCGCAAAGACTGTTTTTGACTGCACGGGCGACGGAAACGTGGCGGCGAGCGCGGGCTGTCCCTTTGAGATAGGCGAGGAAGAAAACCACAAGGACTGTCAGCCTATGACGCTTATGTTCCTTGTGGGTAACATTCCCGAAAAATACCGCGACGGTCTGATGATATACGAAAAGCTGAACGCCGCTTACCAGAAGGCGGGGAAGGAAATCCCCTTCCGTATGCCGTACCTGATTCCCGTTCCCAATTCTCATTTCGGCGTGGTGCAGTTTACCCATATGTACGATTACGACCCCATCAATGCTGTAGACCTGACCGAGGCGACTATGGAGGGAAGACAGCAGCTGATGGACGCATTTGAGTTCCTCACAAAATACGACGAAGAGTTCAAGGACCTGGAGCTCATCACGTCCTCAAGCGTTCTCGGCGTAAGGGAATCGAGACGCATTATCGGCGAGTACAGAATGAGCCTTGATGATATTATCAGCGGTGCGACCTTTGACGATGCGGTGGCTCACGTAGCCTTCAACGTGGATATCCACTCAAAGTCCAACAAGGCGCAGAAAATCCTGAAGGTTCAGCCCTATGAGATTCCGCTTCGCGCGCTTGTTCCCAAGGGATACAAGGGCATCGTCGTTGCGGGGCGCTGTATCTCGGGCTCACGTGAGGCGATGGCTTCCTACCGTGTGACTGCAAACTGCGCTCAGATGGGCGAGAACGCGGCGTATTACGTTGCCAAGTCGCAAAAAGAGGGCATAGACCTTCTTGACGTGAAGTTGGACCTGCAGCTTTTGAGTAAATAAAATAAAAGAGCACCCCGTCGGGGTGCTCTTTTTATCTTTCCGTTACGTATTTTGAAAATCCGCTTGAGGTCTGCCTTGTTTCGTCCTCCGTTACCCAGAGGGCTTCAACGTCTTCAAGCGATTCGACAAGTGAGAGCCCGTCCTCAACTGTCATGCAGAACAGGGCGGTGGACAGGGCGTCTGCCATGGCCGAATTTTTGCAAACCACCGAAACCGAGAGAAATCCCTCGGCGGGCATGAGCGTTTCAGCGTCGATGATGTGATGATAGTTCTTGTCGCCCACCGTGTAATATCTTTGGTAGGAGCCGCTTGTTACCACCGACTCGCCCGAAAGACCCAGATATGCGATATAGGGCTCGTCGGAATCGGTATTGGGGTTCTCGATTCCCGCCAGCCAATGCTCGCCTCCCGGCTTCGTGCCTACCGTGCGAACGTTTCCGCCGACGTTGATAACATAAGTCAAAATACCGTTTTCTTCAAGGTATCGCGCCGCCATCTCAACGGCGTAGCCTTTGGCAATAGCGCCAACGTCAAGGGTCATCTGGGGATCGGATATCCAAACGGTGGAATTTTCCTCGTCGATTACCAGATTGTTGATGTCCGTGTGCTTTGCCGCCTCTTCCAGGGCTTCCATGGGGGGAAGCTCGGCATTCCATGGCTCATCGATCCCTGCCGTGCGGTAATCGTGCCATATTGAAAGCACGCTTCCCATGGCGATATTCATGCGCCCGTTTGTCAGAGCGTACATCTCTTTTGCGTACAGAAGCAGGTCGATTATTTTTCGATCGACCTTTACAACTCTGTGCGCGCCGTCCTTTACCTCGTTTACAGTGCAGAGGTTTTCCATGCCCTCATAGCGGTGGTATATGGTGTAAAGGCGGTGGTATTCCTCAAGCAGGGCGAGAAGCTCTCCGCTTATCTCGTCGAATTTTTCTTTGCTTGTCTCATATCCCGTGATCGTTGTGGCCGTGTCGAAATAGTCAAGGGAATAGGCAGTGTATTTTTGCGTGGCGGGTGCGCAGGAGGGAAGCGGCACTAATGAGAGAATGGCGCATAGAGTGAGCAAGAGAGAGGTGATTTTTCTTTTTTTCATTTCTGCCTCCGAGATTAAAAAAGGGAGGATATCCTCCCTTTTTTGTGTCAGAATGATCAGCCGATCTTGGCTGCAGCGGCTGTAAAGCCCGTGATAGTGATTGTGCAGCCTGCTGCCTGAAGGTCAGCGTCGCCCTTGCCGTCCTCGCCTGCAAAGCCTGCGATTTCAGCCGCGGTCTTGCCGATGCAGGATGCGTTAAATGCCGCCGCCTGACCGTACCACTCCTTGGTGGCACCGCCGTATGCAACCATGCCGTAGCTGTCGCCCTTCTCCATCTTTGTGAGAACTTCCTTTGTTGCATCAAATGTGGACTTGCCTGTTGTATCGAATGTGAAGGTCACTTCAACGCAGTCGCTTGCGGCGGCTGTAACCTTGCCGTCAGCGTCAGTTGCGGCGGCAACGATGGTTGTTTCAACCTTGTTTGAGCCGTCCTTGTCCTCTGTGGCATCGGCGATTGTCTGAGCGGTGGACACACCGATCTTGAGCGTGTCGTCTGCCGTTGCGCCGGATTCCGTTGCGTTTGCCACAGCCTTGTCGATAGCCTGTGCGAACTCTGTGATAGTGATGGTGCAACCGGCACTGAGAACCTCGTCCGTGCCCTTGTCGCCGTCAACCACGAGAGCCTTTACTTCATCGGCCGTCTTGCCGACGATGAGAGCGCAGAAAGCATCTGCCTGCTCATACCACTCTTTAGCGGAGCCGCCGTAAGCAACCATGCCGTAGTCGGCGCCCTGCTCGTATTTAGTCTTGAAGGACTCGTTTGCCGTTGCCGTGCCGTCCACGTTGTAGCCGACCTTGTTGTCGGCGCAGTCGATGAACGCCTTTACTATTTTGCCGTCAGCGTCAACGAGAACCGCGGCAACGGTTAAGGTTGCCTGCCCCTGTCCTGCCTTGTCCTCGGTAGCGTCGGTTGCGGATACCGTTGTGTATACGCCGAGACCGAGCTTGAGAGTAGCGGCGGGGGTGTTATCGGGGGTTGTGTCGGGTGTGGAATCGCTTGAGGGCTTGTTTTCGCCGCAACCTGCAAGCATTGCCAGCACCATGATTGACACTAATAAAACAGCTATGATTTTTTTCATGATTTTTCTCCTTTTCAATTTGGATTTTAAGCATTATATCATACAGACATCCCATTGTCAACAGGGATGCTAAAAAATTATCGAAACCTCAGAAATTTACTGCTTGGAAGCCTTTTTTGAAGCAAAGCGCCGCACAAACCGACAAAAACGCCCGAAATTGTGCCCGTTACAGTGAGAACTATCATGTAATAGGCTATCTGCGGCGTGTCAAGGAGCACCATTGCCACAAAAACCTGCCCCAGATTGTGCATGACGCCTCCCGCAACGCTCACTCCTACTGCCGAGAGCAGGTCAAACCTTTTCAGAAGCCACATAACGATGAAGCTGAGAGCCGCGCCCGCCGCGCTGTAAACAAAGGTCACGGGATTTCCGAACAGAAGCGAGGACACGCACAGCCGAAGCACGGACACGATCAAAGCATCCTTTGCGCCGAGACTGTAGATAACGTACAGGATCACCACGTTCGGCAACCCGATCTTTATTCCCGGCACTGCGGCGTAAAGGGGTGGCATCAAGAATTCGACGTATGAAAGAAGGAGCGCCAACGATGCGGCGATGCCGAGAAACGCAATCTTTCTCATTTCCGTTTGTTTGCTTTTCACTATGCTCTCCCTCATGCGATAATATCGGGCTCATCTGCGTCGGTCGTGCGAACCTCAATAACCACCTTGTTCGGCAGACAGATAATGCTCTCGCCGCCGTGCTCTACGGGGCGGTGTGAGGAGCATATCCCGTCGGGACAGCTGGCGCGCTCAACGCGCGCCTTTCCGTTCTCAATGACAAGCAGATTATATCCGTCGCCGCTTTTGATTTCGATCGTGCGATCCTCGGAGAGGGGATACTCGCCAAAGAGCTCGCCTCCCACCGTCACCGTCACCGTGTCACCTGCTTCTCTTGTGAGAAAGAGGGCAAGGGAGGCGATAAGCGCAATGAGAAGAACGGCGGAGATAAGGATAATATCGTTTCTTATTTTTCGCCCTTTCTTGGGGCTTGATTCTTTTTTTGTAAAAAAACTCATTTATATCAGCTCCAGCTGAAATTCTCGGGCAGATCGGGGAAGCTTACCCGCTTGAGACAGCCCGTAGGACAGCCGTCGGCACAAAGACCGCAGCCCGTACACTTTGAGTAGTCGATAACGGCGCAGTTGTCGATAACCTTGATAGCGCCGCTCTGACAAGCCTTCTCGCACTTTTTGCAGGCGATGCAGGCATTCTTGCAGAGCTTGCGGGCGTCGGCACCCTTATCACGGCTGCTGCAGTAAACGGCAACGGCTGTTTCCTGGGGAACCATGGAAATGATACCCTTGGGACATTCCTTTACGCACATTCCGCAGCCAACGCAGCGGGCAGTGTTGATTCTTGCAACGCCGTCGGTTACGCAGATGGCATCGGACACGCAGACCTTTTCGCAGTCGCCGCAACCGAGACAGCCGTATGAGCAACCCTTGGGGCCGCCGTATATCATGGAGCGGGCACGGCCCGCCCGGAAGATGCGCCCTTCTTCGGCATCACCATAGTGCCCGAAAAGGAACTCGTGATGATTCTCTGCCCCCGCGAGCTGACCTCCGGCATCATGGAAAGCATCATGAACGAATTCAGCGACGCCAAGCCCGGTTCCGG
>CAZISP010000014.1:0-10450 GCA_964541955.1 uncultured Lachnospiraceae bacterium | reverse complement strand
AAGGCTCCCCTGTGTAAGGGGAGCTGTCAGCCGCCAGGCTGACTGAGGGGTTGTTTTAAGAGAGTTTCAACAAACCCTCCGCCCCTTTGGGGCACCTCCCTTTACACAAGGGAGGCTTTTGCTCCGTTTGGTATCGGACAAGCAAAAAAGAAATTGGGAAAAAATATTGCAGTTCGGAGGATTGTGTGGTAAAATATAGGCAGAAAATAAAAAAGCCCCCACAACGAAAGGCTGAGTTATGATAAAAAATATTCTGAAAATAAAAATTCCCGCGCTTTTGCTGTCCGCGCTTTTGCTGGCACTTGCAGGTTGCTCGGGCCCCGTTCAACCGCAGGGTATGCCCGAGGATACGAACCTGGGCAATCCCGCTCTTGACGGATACCCCGACGAGGATAAGTATTCAAGCGAGACAAGACTGTCCTTCGTGGGATTTGGCGACAACATTATCCACGAGGCGGTCTTTACCGACGCGGCGAACCGCGCAGACGTGTATGCGTCGAGCACGGGCGAGGAGCAGAGATACCGTTTCGTTGATATGTACGACGGCATAGCTGATTTGATAGCGGGCGCGGACCTGGCATACGTGAACCACGAGACGCCCATAGCGGGCGATTCGTTTGGTATCAGCGGATATCCGGATTTCAACGCTCCCGACGAGATTGGCGATACTCTTCTCGACCTTGGCTTTGACATTATCAACATAGCAAACAACCATATGCTGGATATGGGTGAGAGCGGTCTGCGCGGAACGATAAATTATTGGAACGCAAAATCCGGCGATTTCGTCATGATAGGCGGCTATACGAAAGCCGATTACGACAACGTTCGAATGATAGAGCGCAGCGGCGTCAGGATCGCACTTTTGTCCTATACCACTTTGGTAAACGACGCTCACAAAAACGCCCTTTCCTCGGGCAGTGAGTATCTTGTTCCATACGCAGACGAGGCGGTGATCCGCCGCCAGACGGCTTTGGCGAAGGAGAACGGTGCCGACGTTATTATCGCGGCGATGCACTGGGGCACAGAGAACGCATTTCAGCCCAATACGCAGCAGAAAAAGCTCGCAAAGCTTCTTGCCGACTGCGGAGTTGCCGTTGTTCTCGGGTCTCACTCTCACACTCTCCAGCCCGTTGAGTGGGTAGAGGGAGAGGGCGGTAACAAAACGCTTGTGGCATATTCTCTGGGCAACCTTATCAACACCATGTATTATAGCTATTACATGGTGGGCGGTGCGCTGAGCTTTGATATCGTCAAGGAAAAGGACGGGGAGGCGCGGATCGAAAACCCCGTGCTTATCCCCACCATGTGCCATTACAGCATGACCCGCGATTCTCTGCAAATGTATCTGCTTGAGGACTATACCGAGGCACAGTTAAAGGCTCACGGCTCACAGCTTAAAGGCGCGTTTACCATGCAGACCCTGTACGGGTATGTAAAGGACACCATTTCACCCGAATTTCTCTCGGATTTTTACAAGTAAAATGAAAAACGACGGTTTTTGCCGTCGTTTTTTCATGATTTGGAGGCGCGAAATGCTCGTTTGGCGGGAAAATGCCGCAAGAAATAATATCTGTTACGTATGGGCGGTTCACGAATTGCCCATACGGGTTTTTGGCGGATGGTTTTCTCGCCGCAGGCTCGGTTTTTTCAAGGCTTTGATATAAAATCCCTCGGTCTGCTTTTTCCGAAAAGAGCCAAAATGCCAGACGCCACAAGCATTCCGCCGAAAATTTTACGCACGAGAGAGGGATCGAAGACATTGAGCAAGAGTGCGCCGACGGTTGCGCCGAGGATGCCGAACAGCGTGATGCAAAGCAGTGCGCCGTAATAGATTTTGCGCTTTTTCACGTGAAAGAGCAGGGCGGTGACAGCCGAAAATATGAAAAAAACAAGGTTTATTCCCTGGGAGGACACCTGCTCACGCCCCGCCCAGTTGGTAAGATAAATGACCAGCGTGCCGCCGCTGCCCACACCCAGTCCTTGGAGAGCCGCGGCGAGGGTCGCCATTATAAAATCAACGATATAGGGCATATCCACCTCTTAAAATATCATTCTCGCGCCCGAAAAAATAACGAGCACGGCAAAGATGCGCCTCAGCCACTTTACGTTTATTTTTCCCAGCAGAAGCGCGCCGATAATGCCGCCAAGGACCGCGGGCAGCAGAAAGGGCGCGGATTCTTTTATATTGAGCTTGCCGCCGAGAGCGTATATTACGGCAGAGACGGCGGTCATGGGGAGCATCGCCGCCACAACGTTTGCGAAAATGTCGTGCCCCGCGTTCTCCTTCCCTCGAAGAAGTCTCGCAAAAGCAAAAGTTATAATGATTCCTCCGCCTGCGCCCAAAAGCCCGTTTGCAAGGCCCGCGGCGAGCCCCGAGAGGGCGAGCAGAGGAAAATCGGGGGTAATAAGCTTTGATTTCATGTGGCGACTCCTTTTGAGCAATTTCAAAAAAGACTTGAAATTTGCGTTCTGTCGTGATAGAATATACAATGAATAAGTTTACGCAAACAAATCTTTTTTATAAGGTTATTTTTTGCAATTTCACGTTTCATATGCACGATAAATAAAATTACTTTCCCGAATGGAGATTAAAATGAAGAAGACTTCAAGTAAGAAGACGGTACAAAAGAAGAACGCGCCTGCCAAGAGCGCGCCAAAGAAGGGGCAGGCCTCAAAGAAAAGAGAGGCAAGCTCCTCCGACCTTATCCATCAGATACTCCCGTACATATTCGGGCTGTCGGCGTTCTTTATCGCTCTCTGTCTCATTCTTATAAATATTGCGGGCAAGACCGATTCAATGGGCATTATAGGTTCGATTATCAGCGGCTTTTTCTGCGGCTCGTTTGGCGGCGGTGCTTTTTTGGTGCCTGTTCTGCTGTTTTATCTTGCGCTTGTTTGGCGTCGCAGCATTGATAACGGTCAGGCGGGATATAAGATCGCTTTTTCCGTGGTTGCTTTGATGCTTGCATCTGCGCTCATCCACGTCTGCGTGCTTAAGGAGCACACCTTTAACCCTGTCACTCTGTGGAAAAACGGGCTTGCGGGCGGAGGTGTACTTGGCGGCTGGCTGGGTCAGCTTTCCTATCTGGGTCTGCGTGTCGCGGGCTCGCTCATCGTGATTCCCGCTCTGCTTCTCATCGACGTGATGTTCCTTTTCGGAATTACTCCCGACCACGTGGTGCTTTATTTCAAGTACCGCCGCAAGCTGAGAGAGGAGAGGGCGCAGGAGGGCAGAAAAGAGCCTGCGTTCATCAATAAACCGAAATATTCCGAGGAGGATTTTGCGCCCGTTTCGGCGCAGGAGGCTGAAGCGGGTGTTGAGGAGGCGAAAAGGAGACGCCGCATAAAGAAATATGACGTTGATATCGCTCCCGACACCGAAACGGGTGCGACAGCCTCTGATCTGGGACTTGAATATTCTTCCGACAAGGGCGAGAGACGGGCGACCGAGCCCGAGGCTCCCGGCGATTCTATTCCCGAAGCGGGCGCAGAAGCTCCCTTTGAGGACGGTCCCGTGCCCGAGATGACCCCCGAAATGAAGGCGAAGGACGAGGAATTTCAGCGTGAGCTGACGGCAGGGCTTGACGCTCTGTTCGGAAACACCGAGGCTCAGGTCGAGCCCTCTTCCGAGCCTGTTGCGGCACCTGCGGAAAAGCAGCCCGTAAAGGCTGATTCCGACGACGTTTTCCTCCGTCCAACCAAGGAAAATATAACCGATATACCCAAAAAGCCTGTTGTGGGCGAGCAGATAAGAGCGGAGATTTACCCCCCCATTACTCTCCTTGCAGAGGACAAGGGCGGCAGACAGGAAAACTTCACGGCAGAGCTTCGTCAAACGGCTGAAAAGCTTCAGGAAACCCTGCTTTCCTTCAACGTAAAGACCAAGATAGTGGGCTATTCGAGAGGTCCTACGGTCACAAGATACGAGCTTCAGCCCGAGGTGGGAACGCGAGTTCGTTCTATCTCGAATCTTGTGGACGATATCGCTCTGAACCTTGCGGCATCGGGCGTGCGTATCGAGGCGCCTATCCCGGGCAAGAGCGCCGTTGGTATCGAGGTGCCCAACAGGACTTCAAGCACCGTTTATCTGAGAACCCTGCTTGAGAGCCCCAAGTTCAAGGAAAGCAAGAGCAACCTCACCGCCTGTCTCGGTGCTGACGTTGCGGGCAATCCCATTATTTTCGATATCGCAAAAATGCCCCACCTGCTTATTGCGGGTGCTACCGGAATGGGTAAATCGGTCTGCATCAACAGTATCATCATGAGCCTTCTTTATAAGGCTCTCCCCCGTGACGTGCGACTGCTCCTTATCGACCCCAAGAAGGTGGAGTTCGGCGTTTACCGCGACATTCCCCATCTTATCGCTCCCATCGTCAGCGACCCCAAGAAGTCTGCGGGCGCGCTGGTCAAGATGGTGGAGGAGATGGAGAGACGCTTCGAGCTTATTGAAGAAGTGGGCGTCCGCGACCTCAAATCCTACAACGAGCTGACCAAGGACGATCCCGACAAGGAATATCTGCCTCAGATCGTTATCATCATCGACGAGCTTGCCGACCTTATGATGACCACTCCTCAGGACGTGGAAAATTCCATTTGCCGTCTTGCACAGAAGGCGAGAGCGGCGGGTATGCATATTATCGTGGGAACACAGCGTCCGTCGGTTGACGTTATCACTGGTCTCATCAAGGCGAACATTCCTTCCCGTATCGCATTTACCGTTGCCTCGCAGGTTGACTCCAGAACCATTATCAACATTGCGGGTGCGGAAAAGCTCATCGGTCGAGGCGATATGCTCTATGCTCCCGTCGGCGCGTCAAAGCCCATGCGTGTGCAGGGCTCCTTTGTAAGCGACGGCGAGGTCGAGGCGGTCTGCGAATATATCAAGACCAACACGGGCAAGGCTGAATACGATGACAGCATCGTAAACGGTATCGAGGAAGCGGCGGCGAGACTTGACGCGGGCAAGAAGGGCGCATCCGATATGCCCGTTGATGCGGGTGACGGTGACGGCGACCCCATGCTTCGCCGCGCCATTGAGCTTGCAATTGAAAGCGGAAAGATATCTACGTCACTTATTCAGCGCCGTCTGTCTCTTGGCTACGGCAGAGCCGCAAAGCTTATCGACAAGATGGAGCAGATGGGCTTTGTAGGTCCTCAGGACGGACAAAAGCCCCGTGAGGTGCTGATAACAAAGCAGCAGTTCATGGAAATGGTCGTAAACGACAGTATTTCGTAAAACAAACGAGGTAATTATGGGAAAATTTATAGTTATCGACGGTCTTGACGGCTCGGGAAAGGAGACCCAGGCGAATCTTTTGGCTCGGAATCTGACCGAGAGGGGAGTGCGTGTCAGGGTAATTTCCTTCCCCATGTATGAGTCGGAGAGCTCGCACCTGGTCAAGCTGTACCTGGGCGGTGCTCTTGGCTCGAGGCCCGAGGACACTAACGCCTATGCGGCATCCTCGTTTTACGCGGCGGACAGATACATCAGCTACCGCACCGACTGGAAGAAGGATATAGACGACCCGGAAACGGTGGTAATTGCCAACCGATTCACCACGGCGAACGCGGTGCATCAGCTTTCCAAGATGCCAAGAGCGGATTGGGACAAGTTCCTTGATTGGCTTTGGGATTACGAGTACGAAAAGCTGGGCATTCCCACCCCCGACCTGGTGCTCTATCTTGAAATGACCCCCGAGATTTCAATGAAGCTGGTCAATTCCCGCTCACAGGAGACGGGAAGAAAGAAGGACATTCACGAGCTTGACCCCGACCACCTTAAAAACAGCTACGATGCGGCGATGTACTCATCGGATAAGCTGGGCTGGACGAGGGTTCGTTGCTACAGAGACGGCGAGCCTCGCAAAATCGAGGAGATCGGTCAGGAGATACTTTCCGCGGCGGAAAGGGTTTTATAAAAAAACGGCGAGTCCATGACTCGCCGTTTTTTTAATTTTTTGTTGAGAGGACGAAGCTTTTTACAATATCCTCAAGATACCTGCGCTTTTCCCGGGGGCAGGTTTTTATCATTTCCGATATTTCGATAATGTTCCCCGAATCACATTTTCCAAACAAGATATAATCGACCGACAGACCGAGGGTGTCGGATATCTTGCATAGCGTGGGAACGGACATTCCTTTCAGCCCAAGCTCGATATCTGAGCAGAATTTCGGGGTCACATCGAGCCGTTCCGAAAATGTCTCGCGTGTGTATCCAAGATACTCTCTTTGCTTTCTGATTCTTTTTCCGATTTCCGTCCAATCCATAGCTGTACCCCCTTTTTTTTATTTTTAATTACAGTTTACCCCATAAAGTTGTATTTGAAAAGCAACTTTCAGGGTTGACAAAACGCAACTTTTAGGGTATAATGACGTGAACGCTCGGTTTTTGTCAAGACAGGAGCGATATTCATTTTGAAGGAGAGGACACGAAAATGGCAGATCGTAACGACCATGACGCGCAACTCCCAAAGGGCGGCTTTTGTGAATACAGCGTTGCCGTTCGCCGGGCAATGAATATCATTCAAAGAGACTTCAGAAAAAATATCGGACTGGCCTCGGTTGCCGCGGAGATCGGTTATTCCCCGAGCTATCTGGGCGCACTTTTCATTCGCGAGACGGGGAGCAGCTTCGCGGAATATCTGCAAAACAAGCGGATCAGTTATGCCGAAAACCTGCTGAAAATGTCAACTTCCCACGATGGTGACGAGCCGCTTCCCGACGGCTTTTACGAATACAGCAACGCCGTCCGTCGGGCAATGAATATTGTTCAAAGAGATTTTAAGAAAAATATAAGTCTGGGCTCCGTTGCCGCAGAGATCGGTTATTCTCCGAACTATCTCGGCGCGATTTTCGTTCGCGAAACGGGGATCAGCTTCACGGAATATCTGCAGGACAAGCGGATCGGTTATGCCGAAAATCTGCTGAAGGTGTCAGACCTTTCGGTGCGGGAGATCTCCGCCAGGGCGGGATTTTCCTCCCCCTCGTATTTTGTAAAAATTTTCAAGAAAAGGCGCGGTTGTACGCCAACGGCGGTAAAGCTCGCGGGAGAATAAAAACGACGGTGCTCACCGTCGTTTTTTGCTTGAAAAAACCGCCTGCCCCAAAGCCCTCGGGAACGGGTGCCCTTATAGGGCTGAGCCGGCTGCCGATTTAGCCGGTGGTTATGACTGAAATCGAATGATTTTCGGCGACCCCCTTGCATATCCTTTTCCTCCGTGGTAAAATTAGGTGACGAATTTTTCTTTTTGTGCCGCCGCATGGCGGCGGAATGGAGCTTGATATGAAAAAGATTGAAACGGCTGAAATTTTGTGCGTCGGCACGGAGCTGCTGCTGGGCGATATCGTGAATACAAACGCGACGTTCCTGTCCTCGAAGCTGGCGGAGCTTGGAATCGCGGTTTACCACCACACGGTGGTTGGGGATAACCCCGACAGGCTCAGACGGGCGCTTGCCACGGCGGCGGAGCGCTGCGACCTCATCGTTATGAGCGGGGGGCTGGGCCCCACCTGCGACGACCTGACAAAAGAGGTGACGGCGGAATTTTTCGGCAGAAAAATGGTCACAAACGAAGGCGAGCTTGAGCGGATCCGCGCCTATTTTAAGGAAACGGGCAGAGTGATGACCGAAAACAACGAAAAACAGGCGAAAATACCCGAGGGCGCGGAGATCATACGAAATAACTACGGAACTGCCCCCGGCGTTGCCGTTGAGGGCGAAAAATGCGTCGCCGTAATGCTGCCCGGACCTCCCCGCGAGCTTGAGCCCATGTTTTGTGAGGAGGTTGTCCCTTATCTGCAAAGGAGCGGCGGGCTGGGAGACGGGGTCATATTCAGCCAAAACATTCATATTATCGGTATGGGTGAATCCTCGGTTGAAAACGAGCTGAGGGAGCTGATGAATTCATCCTCAAATCCGACCGTGGCACCTTACTGCATTGAGGGCGAGGTGCGCCTGCGCGTGACGGCGAGAGCGGACAGCCGAGAAACCGCCCTTGCCATGTGCAACGAGATGACGGACAGGGTGAAATCCACCTCCGTGGGAGATTTTATTTACGGGATCGACTGTGAGAGCATCGAGCGCGCATTGGCGGACGCGCTTCTTGAGAGAGGTCTGACCTTTTCCTGTGCCGAATCCTGCACGGGAGGGCTCATTGCAAAGCGGCTGACCGAGCTTCCCGGCTCCTCCGAATTCTTTATGGGCGGCGCGGTCACATACGCAAACTCCGCAAAGGAGCGGGTTCTCGGAGTAAAGCGTGAGACGCTCGAGGCGTACGGTGCCGTTTCCGAGCAGGTGGCGCGAGAGATGGCGGAGGGAGCGAGGGCGGTTTTCGGCACCGATGTGGCGGTCTCCACCACGGGAATCGCGGGCCCCGGGGGCGGAACGCCCGAAAAGCCCGTGGGAACGGTCTGTGTGGGCGTTTCAACGGCTGAGAAAAACTTTGCGCTGACGCTTCATCTTTCTCCGAGACGTGACCGGGCTTATATTCGCACCGTTTCGGCAACAAATGCAATGGCGGAGGCGATAAGGCTACTGAAAAATGTCAAATAATTGTGCAAAGTGACAAAAAAACAAAAGTTATTTTCTTTTGATTCAAACATCTTGACAGCCGATGAAAAAAATGGTAAAATAAAACACGGAATCACAAATTCCGCATATCTTATTATATCGAAAGGAAACCACCATGAAAAACTACTTGAAGAAATTTGCATTGGTATTCTGCGTTTCTCTGCTCGTGATTGCCGCTTTGGCGGTATCTGCGTTTGCCGAGAAAGCAGATTTTGCGGACTCGGGCTATACCGACATCACCCCCGCAAACGGCTGGGTGCTCGTTGCGTCTTCCTCGGCACAGGCTGACGAGGACGGCGTTGACGTTGAGCTCTACATGATAAAGTCCGGCTACGTTTACTATAACGCGGAAAAGAAGACCGTTGCTCTCACGGGCTTCAACACGGCCGAGCTTGCAGGCTACGGAAGCTGGAATGCGGCTTACAACGGCGGCATAAACATGCCCGGCAAGGTTTATTGGTTCCCCTATTGGGCAGCCGTTAACTCTGCGAACATCGAGCACCTTGAGGTGCGTGACGGCACAGCCGCGCTCCGTTGCTTCGGTTACGTCACCTGGGGCATGAACCACGTTGTTGACGTTAAGATCGGTGATAGCGTAGATGCCCTTGTCGGCTCCAAGTCTGATACGGGTATCTTCGTTGGAATGGACTCTCTTACGACCGCCGGTCACGGTACGTTCGCAAAGGACGGAACCTTCACACCCACTTCCTATAAGGAAGGCGTTGTTGACCTTACGGGCTTCACAAAGTTCACCCCTCTCGGCTCTAACTACGACAGTAAGTCTGTCTGCTATTTCGGCGCTGCGATTTATAACTGCCAGTCCGTGAAGGAGGTTATTCTTCCCAAAACGCTGGTGGGCGTCGGCTCCTACACTCCCTCTGTCAGCAACGGCTCCGGAAGCTGGTCTACAGGAACCGAAACCATCGTCTGCGCGGAGGACGAATGGGGCGGTCAGTATGAGGGCATTATCGCCAAGATCGTCTGCAGCGAAACTCCCGTCCTTGAAAAGGTTACTATTCCCGAGGGTGTAACGGTAAAGCTTATCGAGACCAAGGCGTTTGCCGGCTCAAGCGTTCGTTGCATCACCATTCTCGGCAAGGTTGATCCCGAAATCGTGATCAGCTCCGATGCCTTCAACAACGTTGCAAACGGCTGTATCATTCAGTGCGCAACACAGGAAGACATCGATATCATGAATAAGGCTCTTGAGGCGGCAGGCATTACTAACGCTAAGGCTGTTGATATGAACACCGTTCCCGCCGCTATTCCCAAGGTTACAAAGCTTCCTACGGCTCCCACATGGACAGAGTTTGATCCCACAACCTCCGGTGCTACCGCATACGGCTCCATGAAGAGCACATATACAAACAACTGGTGGGCATATTTCCAGGATACAAAGACCCTGAAGTTCTATGCAAAGACCTCCTCCAGCTATAACGAGGTTGGTTCTATCGCTACCTGTGAGGACGGCGCAGGCTGGGCCGCATACAAGGAAGAGATCGAGCACGTTGTTATCGGCCCCAAGATCCAGAAGCTGACAGCGACAACCTTTACGGGCATGACCGCTCTTAAGGATATCGAAATGACAACCGATATCCAGCAGGCTGCCGGTACCTTTACCGATAACGCAAACCTTACCACGATCTTCCTCACAGGCATGGAGAGGGTTGAGGGTCAGGCTGTTCTCGCGAGCGCAAAGCTAAACTTCAAGCTCAGCCTTGTCGGCTCTGCTATTCAGTCCATCAACATGGGTAGCTGCAGCTGGGAGTTCATCGGCAACATCACACCCGGCGCAAAGACCTCCACACTTATCTTCGACGCTCCCTCCGACGCGATTATCGCATACTGCGAGGAGAATTATCTGAACATAAAGGACTCCAG
>CAZISP010000013.1:0-10506 GCA_964541955.1 uncultured Lachnospiraceae bacterium | reverse complement strand
GCGTTGCCCAGAGCAAAGGAGCCGTTTCCGCCCGTTCTGTTCTCGGTGCCGCCCACGCCGTAATCAATGACGATCGTCTTGACCTTTCTTGCGTTGGCTGTAGTCAAAACGGGTGAATATATGGTGATATCGGAAGAGACCTTGTTTGTTTTGAGTGCGCCATAGCCCTCACGGAAGGGGTGAATGCCACCGTTTGAGATTATTGTCTGCGTGGGAAGCAGAGCCTTTGCGCTGTCTGCCGCATCGGGGTCACGGCGGTAGACGGCAACGTATTCGTCACCATACTCATAGAGAGACCAGACGACGTTCGTTGTCGCCGTTTCCTCTACGTAAGCCGGGTTGTAGGAGTAGTTTGCGCCGGAGGCACCCATGAACTTGTGCAAGGGAAGATTCAGATAGGTAAAGCTTCCGTCGTCGTTGTAGGTGGCGCTGACGTTCAGTGTGTACGTCGTGCCCGTCGAGGAATTTTTGGGGGTGCCAAGTGTCGCAAAATCGCTTGAAGCGATGGTTACGGCGCCAAGCTCCAGAGGATTCCAGATGATCGCGTCGGGATCGCCGCCCGCGTTTTCAACCGTTTCCGTATTGAGAAGTCCGTTTTTGAAGAGACCCAGAGTCGTCTCGTAGAGATTTACGTAATCCTCCCCGTCAGATGCGGTGTAGGTAGTATAAACGTAGCAATCCTCGTTGTAAGCATTCCTCCAAACACTGTATGCAACGAAATAAATATCGTCCATGCTGTTCTTTTGGGGGATATAAGTCAGAGCGATGCAGAATTGTCTGTTTTCATAATCTACGTAACGGTTTTCGCCCGTTCCGTCAGCTTTTTCGACGGTTATTTTCCTTACTCTCGTGTCGGAGCTGCTCACGAGAGCATCGTTTGTACCGTGCGCTAACGCCACGGTCTTCGTGCAGACGACAACTCCGTACTCAACGAAATCAAAGCCAAGACCCTTGTATACGGTCTTTGAGTTCTCATTGAACGTGAAAAGGCCTCTCAGACCGTTATAGGTCGTGTTGATCTTGACCTGGAAGCCGTCCGCCGTAATGGGGCTTTCAATGTTACAGACCGCCTTTACCACAGATCTGTCCGTATAGCCCGCCGCATCCAGCGCAGCGTTTACGCGCACAACGTCATCAATGCTCGTAACGTGGATGGAAACTCCGCTTACTGTCTCACTGCCCGAGCCGAACGCATAGGCGTCGATGGTAAAGGACTCGCCAATGGTACCCGTTATGTATATATTACGGAGAGAGGTGCAACCTCGAAAAGCGTAGCTGTAAATTCTGTAGAGCGTAACGTCTTCGGGGATTCTGACAGTCTCAAGTGCCGTTGCTCCTCTTGCAAATTCATAGGGGATCATGCCCGCAAACTGACCGAGATAAGGCTCGATCTCCGCGGCTAACGCCTTCACGATAGACCAGCCCGTGGGAGCCTGAGAGCTCGTTCCGTATGCGATCGTCCCATCCTCGTCGTTTTTGAGTTGGTATGCAACGGTGCCGGAGGAAATATTTCCCGATCCGTCATACTTGGGATAGCTGTCGGTGCCGTCGGATACCACGGTGACGTTATAAGTCAGAGTGCTGTCCTTCAGGGTGAGGGTCCCGGGAAGAATTATCTCCGTCACGGAGGTGGAATTCTTCAAGGCGGAGTTGGCATAAAGCACCTGATCGGGAACCTTGGACGAGGTGCCCAAGGGCTGCAGGTATATAAAGCCTCTCAGGTCAACGATGCCCTCATTGTAATATTCGGAGGCAGTCCACGTGCCCGTTGTCTTGTTCCAGCTTCCCCAACCGACCGTGGTAAGCGAGGTAAGCCCCGCAAACATGGCGGTGTCGTCCTTGGAGCCTCTGTAAAGAGTTGCCTGAGTGTCTATCTTTATCGTCTTTACGTTGACCAAAGGACGGATAACGTAGCCGGTGTTGTTGAAGCTTCCCACATTACGGAACTCGATACATTCAACCTTATCGGCATTGAGAGTACACCAATAGGGGAACAGATGATTTTTATCTCCGTTTGCATTCTTATAGTCGCCCGAATTGGCAGTAGGCGACGCCCAGCTTGAGGCACCCTCGATCACGAGAGTCTTGGTGTCCTCGTTAAAGTAGGCGTTGCTGGAGCCGCTCAGCTTGGGAAGATCGCCCTCCTTTACGTACAGTCCGTCGCTGTCCTTGTCCTGCTGCGTTCCGGACGTCGCAACCTGCACCCAGCCGTTTGCATAGGTGATGTCGGCGTATGCAGACGTGTTTACAAAGGTTTTTACGTGGGCGTAGTTGTATTCTGCCGCCGACGCGCCCAGCGCAAGCAGGGCGACGACGCCCGCAAAAGCCGCGATGAGCAAAAATGTTCTCAGGGTTTTCTTCATAAATTCTCCGTTCTGCCGATGATCGGCACAGTTTTGGGGTTTCATAAACAGAAATCGCGTTATTCTCTTAAAACGCACATCTACAGTAAATTTTACCACAAACCTGTTGAAATTGCAAGAGGTTTTGCAAAGTTCGGGAATAAATGTGGAATTTCACTTTCGTTTTTTGTTCAAATTGCCATATATCTTTTGAAAAAAAGGATTGCAGGCGACTGCTCCTTTATATTTTCTCAAAATATTTGACAATTGCGCCTTTATATGATATAATATAATGAATTTTTGTCTAAACTTATGGAAAGGAGGCAGACTGTGAACGCGCAAAGAAACCCCGAAACCGGAAAAAGTCCCCTGCACCCTGCCATGGCGTCCGCGCTCTTGGCCGCAGTCGCATCTCTTATATTCATCGGAGGCAGTACAGGCTCTGAAACAGCTTTGTCGCTTCTGCCCGTTTTACCCGTTCTTGTTATTTTCGTCGCGGGAGCGTTCGCCTTCACCGTTCTTATACGCCCTGTATACGCCCTGCTCTCCTCCGCCGTCAGCCTGGCGGCCACCGTGGCACTCGCCCTTCTGTTTAATATCAAAACAGTCGGTGACCTGTTTTTTGTCGCCTCTCCCGTGCTTGTTGCTCTCGTTGCGGGTGCGTCAATGGGCGTTTGCATGATAAAAAAGGCCAAGCTGACCTCAACTCTGATTATAAGTGCCGCCGTGCCCTCCTTTCTGATAGTCTCGGCGGTGCTTATCCACTCTCAGATAGTAACGGGCTCGCCCACCGAGACTTTACGCGTTATGATAGCTCAGGTGCACGGGGAAACCGTGGCGCTTCTCGACGAATACTTCCTCCAAATGCAGGAGTCTCTTGGTTATGAGCTTACTCAGCTCAACGCCGAAAGCATCGTTGACGAGACCTTCAACCTGCTCCCCGGCACCCTTGTGGCAACGGCGGCGGTTTTGTCCTTTTGCGTATGGAAGGCAATGACTCTGACGGCAAGGCTCTTTGGCACCCCCTCGGACATTCCGCAGGAATGCAGGAAGCTTGAGATAAGCATGGCGGCGGCGATAATATACGTTGCGTCGCTCATTCTCTCCTTTGTGACAAAGGCGGGAATGGTAAATGCCTCGGTGCAAAATATCACCATCTGCCTGCTTCCCGGATTGGTGTATGCAGGCGCGGGGAGCTACCTCGCCCAGAGGAAAAACGGCATCGTCAAAATCGGCTGCCTGCCCCTGCTGATATTCATCTTCCTCCTCTATATGAACCCCGCCATAGCGTTTGAGGTGCTGGCGCTTTTCGGTGCGTTTGACATCATAGGACGACGCATGGGTAAAAACAAGAAATAAAGAAATCTCACAAAATTGTTTGTGCCGTCCTGCGACGGCAGAATGGAGATTCACATGACAAACGAAAACAACCAAAACCGCCTGCCGAGAGATAAAAAGAAGAGCTTCTTCAATTATCCCCTGGCGTTTGCCCTGAGCCTTGCGGCGGGAGCTTTAGCGGTAATAATTCTGATACTCATGCTGTATTTTACCAACATGAAGCCCACAGCCGCGGCAATTCTTTGCGGGTCTCTGCTATTGCTCTTTGACGCAGTTATCGTAATGGCGCTTTTCTTTACGGCAAGAGCCGCCACCAGAAACGAGCTTATATTACACCGCTTCAGCCGTATGCTTGACGGCATGGTCTACCCCTACATTATCACAAATCACGACGGCATCATCGTAAAATGCAATCCCGCCGCCGAAAAGCTTTTTGCTCACAGAATGCCCGGCTCCCTGCCAACGATATCGAGCGTGATACGAAACCTCACACCCGAAAAGATAAGCGAATCGGTAAACAAATCGCTCCCCTTCCGCCACGAGATGCCCGACGGTTCAAACAGATATATGACCATCCGCTCGGTAAAGACGGTCATCGGCGACGAAAAGAACCCCGGCGACGCATTTAAGGGCGCGTATTATCTTTCCACCATCGTTGACTGCACCGACGACAAGCTGATTATCGACGACCTCAAGCGCAGGATCGAATACGAGACCGCGGCGGTGGGCAGGATCGAGATAGACGACCTCAAGGCGTTTGCGGGTGCTTCGGGAGTATCCGAGAAGACGGCGGCAGACAAGGTGCGCGAGCTCCTCTCCGAGTGGGTTCACGAGCAATGCGGCATCATGTACGAGCCCGAGACAAGAAAGTTTATCGCCATTATCCCCTTTTCCTCAATGCGAGAATGCGAAAAGGAAAAATTCCCCATTCTTGACACCATCCGCGAGGCTCTGACGGTAGGCGACGACGAGCTGACCGTTTCAATGGGCTTTTCCGCCAGCGGCGCCACCCTCTCCGAGAGAATGAGAAACGCCGACCTTGCCATAGAGCAAAGGAAGGGCGGTAACAAGGTCATCGTCAACCACGACGGCAGATTCGAAGACTACGGACGCGACCGCCGCAAGAGCGCAAGCTCCGACAGCTTCGATTATCCCAGAGTTTCAAGAACCGTCAAGAAATACATTTCCGAAAGCTCGAACGTGTTCATTATGGGCCACGCCCGCCCCGACTACGACAGCATCGGTGCCTGTGTCGGCATGGCGAAGCTCTCACGTGAGCTGGGTAAGCCCACGAATATTATTATCGGCGATACGCAGGACGTTAATTTCGCAACGCTGACCGAATCGCTTGTCTCCACCCCCGAATATGACGGAATGTTCATCGGTGAGCAGGAGGCGCTCCAAAAAGCGAGAACCGATTCTCTGCTCATCATCGTTGACGTGAACAACCGCAGAAACGTCGAAAGCGTCAATCTCTACAAGGTGCTTCGCGAAACCCTTGGGGGCAAGATAATCATCCTCGACCACCACGAAAAGAACGAAAACACCGCCGAGTGCGACTACGAATACATCGACACCACCTCCTCCTCCGCCTGCGAGATCATCTCGGGAATCCTTGATATGGGGCTTCGCCGCAGTAAGCTCTCCTCGGACGAGGCAACCGCCATGCTTGCGGGTATAATGCTTGATACCAAAAACTTCACCCAGTACGCCAGCCGCAAAACCTACGCGGCGGCGGAATATCTCAGCCTCTGCTCCGCAAAGGTCGACAAGGTGCGTAAATTCTTCGAAGCAGACTATGAGACCTTCAACGCCCAATACAAGATCGGCGCGGGGCTTCAGATGGTTCAGGGCGGCAGAGTTGCCGTTTGCATGGGCACGGGACTTGAGGACGAGAGCAAGACCAAGATAGTTATCGGACGTGTTGCCGACCAGCTTCTTTCAATGAACGGCGCTCTCGCATCCATCGTCATCGTCGAGTGGAACGGCAGAATCAACGCCAGCGCCCGATCCAACAACAGCATAGTCGACTGCGCTCAGCTCATGCGCGGCGTTGGCGGCGGCAATTTTAACAACGCGGGCGGCTTTTCAACCGATATGACCCTCACGCAGTTCCGAAAGGTAATTGACGATAATCTCGCTGATTACTTCAAGCGGAACATTGACAAAGCATAATCATCACACATAGCCGCAACCGGCGGCAGATTGGAGCACAAAATGAAAGTTATTCTTACACAGGACGTAAAGGCGCAGGGAAAAAAGGGTGACCTTATTGAGGTCTCCGACGGCTACGGCAGAAATTTTCTTATCGCGAGAAAGCTGGCGATTCCCGCCGACGCAAAGGCGATAAATGAGCTCAAGAACCGCGAGGCTTCTCAGGCTTACAAAATCGAGACCGAAAAGGCGGCGGCAAGGGATATCGCCGCAAAGCTTGAGGGCATTCTCGTAAAATTCCCCGCCTCTGCGGGAGCTGACGGCCGTCTCTACGGCTCTATCACCTCAAAGGACATCGCCGAAAAGCTCGAAAAGGAGCACGGCGTTACCGTTGACAAGAGAAAAATCAATCTCGCAGATCCCATCAAGACCTTCGGCTCCTTTACCGTTGAGGTAAAGCTCTACACGGAGATCACAGGCAAGATCAATATTCTCGTATCCGAAAAATAATCCCCCCAAAAATATAATTTGAGGTTTTACTTAAAATGAGTGAAGATTTAGTCAGAAAGCTTCCCTTTTCCATGATGGCAGAGCAGTCGCTGCTTGGCTGTATCTTAATCGACCCCGAGTGCTTCAACACCATCGCAGGCACCGTAAAAAGCACGGATTTCTACATCAAGGAGCATGAGCAGATCTTTCTTGCCATGCAGAAGCTTTATTCCGAAAACAATGAAATAGACGCAGTAACTCTCGTTGACACGCTGGTGCGGCTGGGCGTTTACGAAAAGTCGGGCGGCGAGGACTATATCCGCCACTTAGGCGACGTTGTTCCCGGCTCCATGAACGTAAAGGACTACGCAAAAATCGTGCGCGACAAGAGCGTTCTGCGCCGCCTCATCGAGGTCTGCGGCGACATTTCGGACACCGCATACAGCGAGCAGGAATCGGTATCGCACATAATCGAAAACGCGGAAAATCAGATCTTTGACATCGCGCAGGGTCGTGATACAAAGAACTTCGTTCACGTCCGCGACGTTCTGCTTCAGGTCTACGAGCATCTGAATCTGCTTATCACCGACAAGGAAGCCACCCAGGGAACTCCCACGGGCTTTACGGGGCTTGACCGCGTGCTTGCGGGTCTGGGAAAATCCGACCTTGTGATCCTCGGCGCACGACCGGGTATGGGTAAGACCTCTTTTGCTTTGAATGTTGCGACAAACGTAGCCCGCAACACAAAAAAGACCGTCTGCATCTTTTCCCTTGAGATGTCGGCAGAGCAGCTTGTTACCCGTATCGTATCCAGCGAGGCAATGATAGATTCCTACAAGCTCAGAACGGGCGAGCTTTCGGCCGAGGACTGGAAAACCATGGCGCATACCTCGGGCTGGCTGTCAAAATGCGATATTCTCATCGACGACACCCCCGGTATCACCGCTACCGAAATGAAGGCAAAGCTCCGCCGAGTTAAAAATCTCGGCATGGTCGTTATCGACTATCTGAGCTTGATGACGGGCGAAGCCCATCAGGACAACCGCGTGCAGGAGGTTTCGGCTATTTCCCGAAGCCTGAAGCTGATGGCAAAGGAATTCAACGTTCCCGTAATCTGCTGCGCTCAGCTCTCCCGTGGAGCCGAGGGCAGAACCGACAAGCGACCCATGTTGAGCGACCTTCGTGAATCGGGTGCCATCGAGCAGGACGCAGATATAGTTCTCTTTCTCTACCGAGACGAATACTACAAGCGAGACGAGGAGAACGCGGACGCCGCCAGCACGGCTGAGGTCATCATAGCAAAGAACCGTCACGGCTCCACCACCAACGTCAAAATGGGCTGGATCGGCAAGTTCACCAAGTTCCGCAACGTCACAGAGGACGAAAATGTGCCCGGAGCTTAATATTCAAGCGCTCGGCGGCTTCAAAGCCCCCGACAGGATTCTCGGCAGAATGCCAAAGAGCATTCTCCTTGCATTTTCGGGCGGTGCCGATTCGTCTTTTCTTTTGACGGTGCTGTGTGAATGGTGCCGCGAAAACGGCGTGAAGCTATACGCCGCCCACGTAAATCACTCGATTCGGGGCGACGAGGCTTTACACGATCGCGATTTTTGCGTCGAAAGTGCCGAGAAAACGGGAATTAAATGCTTCGTGCTTGACGCTGACGTTCCTGCCCTTGCCGCAGAGCGGAAAAAGGGCATTGAGGAGACCGCAAGAGAGGTAAGATACGAGTTTTTCCGTGATATCATGGAAAAAGAGGACATTGAAATCCTTGCCACCGCTCACAACGCCACCGACAATCTTGAAACCATGCTTTTCAGATTTGCGCGCGGCAGCAGCGGCAGAGGTCTTTGCGGAATCCCCGAAAAAAGAGATCTGGGAAAGGGCAAAATTGCCGTTCGTCCCATCCTTTCGATGCAAAAAGAAGAAATTCTTGATATCTGCCTCAAACTCGGCATAAAATATGTCTGTGACAGCACAAACGCCGACACGGCGTATTCACGCAACCGCATCAGACAGAAGGTTATTCCCCAGCTGAGGGAAATAAACCCCTCGCTTGAAGCGTCTGCCGCACGCTTGTCCGCACTGCTTTCGGACGACTGCGAGTTTATCGACTGCGAGGCGGAAAAATATTTAAGCGAGCCCGACAGCCGCAAAATCAACCGTCTCCGTGCGCTTCACCCGGCACTACAGCGTCGGGTTCTGGCGAAAATGATAGCGCAGACCACCGACGCCATGCCCGAATACGTGCATTTTGAGGCTTTGGCAAGGCTAATCGCCCATGGCAGGCCCCATTCGTCGATTTCCCTCCCCGGTGAAGTAAACGCCACGGTGGATTTTGACACGTTGTCCCTGTGCATGGCGGAAAAAACACAGGCTGTCAAGGCAGACGACCGAGAGATTTCCCTGTGTGAGGGCGCGAATCCCGTTTTCGGCGGCTACGTGATCAACGTTCACAGCACGTTCCCCGAAAACACACAAAAAAATCAATCCCCAAAGGAAAATATTTACACCTTATTTACACAAGCGACCCTGTCATCTGATAAAATTGTAGGGAAGCTTTTTTGCAGACCTCGCCGTCCCGGTGACAAAATCAGACACGGCGGCATCTCAAAGGACGTGAGAAAGCTCATGTCCGAGAAAAAGGTTCCCCTAAAGACCCGAAAAACTCTCCCCGTCGTCTGTGACGGTGCGGGAGTCCTGTGGATACCGGGCTTAGCTCTGCGCGACGGAGCCGAAACGCAAAAAGAAAAGGAAAGCACGGTTCTCTCCTGCTTCCTTGCCAATTGACCGACAACATTTTTCAAATACAATAAAGGAATTTGCGTGCTCTGCACGCCGGAAAGTGACATGAACGAATTTATTCAGGAAATACTTGTTGACGAGCAAGAAATAGACAGCATCTGCTCAAGAGTTGCGGAGGAGATCAGCCGCGATTATGCCAACTCCCAGAAAAAGCTGCTGCTCCTTTGCATTCTCAAGGGCTCGGTAGTCTTCATGGGCGAGCTGATGAAGAAAATCACGATTCCCGTTGAGATAGACTTCATGAAGGTCTCATCCTACGGCTCGGGAACCTCCAGCGGCGGCAAGATAAACATTCTGCTTGACCTGCACCGCCCTGATCTTGAGGACATCGACATCGTTATCGTCGAGGACATCATCGACAGCGGAAGAACGCTGTCTCATCTGACCGAATACCTCAAATTAAAGGGCGCGCATTCGGTACGCACCTGCACTCTGCTCGACAAGCCCTCCCGCCGCGAGGTGAACTTCAACGCCGACTACGTGGGCAAGGTGATTCCTGATAAGTTCGTTATCGGCTTTGGTCTTGATTATGATGAAAAATACAGGGCTCTGCCCTTTGTGGGCGTGCTTCGCCCCGAATACGTCAAAAACTGATTCGGAGGATTACCTATAAAAAATGAAGAGCAAATTCAAAGTCATACTTTTTTACGTTCTTTTGATCGGCGCCGTGGTCCTTGCCGTCTCGGGAATATTCCGTGATGCAGAGAGCGAGGTCGTCGTGCTGGAGAACTACAGCCAGGTCGTTCAGGCATTCAGAAGTGAACAGGTAAAGGAATTTACCGTTTCGGAGGATCTTGAGCTCTACATGACGCTCAGCGACGATTCAAAGGCTGTTTACCAGCTGAGCAGTCTCAGCATCTTCTATAACGACCTGGGCGAGACTATCTTGGCTCAGCTTGACGCGGGAACGCTCACTCAGTACGAATACGAGCCCGCCACCGTTTACCCCTGGTGGGTATCCCTTCTTCCCTACGCTATAATTATCATCGTCTTTATCGTCATGTGGCTGTTCATCATGAATTCCGCAGTCGGCGGCAAGGGCGGCGCAGGAAAAATGGGCGGCTTTGGCCGCGCAAGAGTCAAGATGGGCTCCTCCGAGAAGAAAAAGGTTCTTTTCTCCGACGTGGCAGGTGCTGACGAGGAGAAGGAAGAGCTTCAGGAGGTCGTTGAGTTCTTAAAGAACCCCAAGCACTATTCAAAGCTCGGCGCGCGCATTCCCCACGGCATTCTGCTCGTGGGCCCTCCCGGTACGGGTAAAACCCTCCTTGCAAAGGCTGTTGCGGGCGAGGCTGACGTTCCTTTCTTCTCAATTTCGGGATCGGACTTCGTTGAAATGTACGTAGGTGTGGGCGCATCCCGTGTCCGCGACCTGTTCGAT
>CAZISP010000012.1:0-10663 GCA_964541955.1 uncultured Lachnospiraceae bacterium | reverse complement strand
ATAAAATCCCTTTGAGCAGAAGCTGATCAGCTTCGTTTCAACAGACGATTTTTCGATCTGAACCATGTCACCCCGATAAAGATCGTAGGTCATTTTTCCGTCCACCGTAAGAAGAAGCTTCTTGTCTCTCTCATAGACGTTTTTGATTCCCAGCCTCGCGCCGCCCTTAAAAATCATGGGCTTTGCGGTAAGAGAGTGAGAGCAAACGGGAGTAACGCAAAGGCAATCGGTCAGAGGATCGATAACGGGGCCTCCCGCCGACAGCGAATAGGCCGTTGAGCCGGTGGGCGTTGCAACTATCAGACCGTCTGCTCGGTACGAGGTCACAGCCTCGTTATCCTCCCAAAGCTCAATCTCAATCATTTTCGCAATAGAGCCTGTCACCACCGCATCGTTGAGGGCTATGCATCTTCCCTGCACCGTGCCGTTTGCGCGCTTGATTGATACGTCGAGCATTGAGCGTCTTTGAACGGTGTACTCTCCCGTGAACAGCTTTGAGAGCTGAGCCATGTCGTCTGCTTCAAGCGCAGACATATAACCAAGCCTTCCCAAATTTATCCCAAGTATCGGTACACCCGCAGTGGAACAGCTTCGCGCCGCCGTCAATATCGAGCCGTCGCCCCCCAGAACTATGATAAGATCGGTACAGCGCATAAGCTCGGACCTCTGAACGTGCGCGACACTGCCGGGAAAATCCCTTGTTCTGTCAACCGACTGCTCGTCTATCATGATCCTGCAGCCGTATCCCGACAAAAAGTCGATAATTTTCCTTGCCGCCGCGGCTTTTTCGCGTATATTGAAATTAGTGACAACAGATATTTTTTCAAATGCCATTGCCGCTCTCCTTTCTGTTAAATGAGGCGGAATACCGCCAGAAATTCCGTGTTTCCGTCCCCGCCCTTGATGGGAGATTCCATCTTTCCGAGAAGCTTAAAGCCGCACCTCTGTGCAAAATCGATCACACGGAGAACCGACTCGTCACGTTTTTTGATATTCTTTACGATTCCGTTCTTTCCGACGCCCTCTCGCCCAACCTCAAACTGAGGCTTTATGAGGCTCACAAGAACGCCGCCGCGTCGCAGGACGTTTGATATTGAGGGCAAAATCAGCGTCTGCGAGATAAATGACACATCCATGACCGCCAGGTCTGCCCGCTCGTCAAAATCCTCTGAGCGAAGATTTCGGGCGTTGTAGCCCTCGATGTTTATGACCTTTTCGTTTTCCGCGAGGCTCGCGTCAAGCTGACCGTGCCCCGAATCTACGGCATATACCCTCGCCGCGCCCCTTTGAAGCAGACAGTCGGTAAAGCCGCCCGTGGAGGCGCCGATGTCGATGCAAACGGCACCGCTCGGGCAAATCTGCCCGGAGAACGCATCAAGCGCCGCCTCAAGCTTATAGCCTCCTCGGCAAACGTATTTTTCTTTTATTATCTCAACGGTATGCCCGGCATTCTCGTCTATTTGCTCGGACGCCTTCGTCAAAACCTTACCGTCAAGAGTGACCTTGCCGCCCTCAATAAGTGTTTTTGCATTCTGACGGCTTTTTGCGTATCCGAATTCGGATAAAAACAGATCAGCCCGCATCAGCTTTCTCTTTCGAGCAGATAATCTGCCAATGCCATAAGATTTTCACTTCCCGCAAAGCCCGATATTGCGGATTTTGCCGTGTTTGTCACGTCTCGTGCCTGCTTCATGGCGTCCTGCGCCGTCATGAAGGTGAGGAAGGTGGTCTTATCGTTCTGAGCGTCGCTGCCGATGGTCTTTCCAAGCTTCATAGCATCGCCCGTGGCGTCAAGCACGTCGTCGCGTATCTGGAAAGCAAGTCCGATGCCGTCAGCATAAACCTTTGCCGCCTTTCCCTCGGGGGAATCTATCGACTTCCCTGCCGCAAGACAGCCGAGTAGTGCGGAAGAATAAATAAGGCAGCCCGTCTTCTTTGAATAGAGCTTTTTCAGGGTTTCAAGGGATATTTCATGGCTCTCCGCGTACATATCCATGATCTGACCGCCCACCATTCCGACCTCCGCCGACGCATCCGACAGAAGCTTTACCGCCGCTATTACGTTTTCGGGCGAAACGCAGGGGTTCGATGCCGCCGTGCCGAAGGATTTCAGCGCCAGGGCATCCCCTGCCAAAAGTGCCGTAGCCTCGCCGTAGACCTTATGGTTTGTAGGCTTTCCGCGTCTGAGATCGTCGTCGTCCATACAGGGAAGATCGTCGTGAATGAGGGAAAAGGTGTGTATCATTTCGATAGCCGCCGCAAAGGGGAGCGCCGCCTCAATCTTGCCACCAAACAGTCGGCAAAACTCAAGCACAAGGAAAGGACGTATCCGCTTTCCCCCTGCAAAAAGGCTGTATTTCATTGATTCGATAACGCTTTTGATGTCGCCGTCGCACTCGCCAAAGGTGCCGTCAAGGTATTCCTCGGTCAGCGCCGCACACTCCCTCATACGCGCAAAAAGAATCTCGTTACTCATTGTCAAAATCCTTCTCTTGAAGCTCTCCGTCCTCGCCCGACTGGAGAATTTTAATCTTCTTCTCGGCATTATCAAGCATACCGCCGCAAAGGCGAACCAGCCCGATTCCCTCCTCGTAAAGCTCAAGAGACTTTTCAAGCTCTGCCGTTCCGTCGTCAAGAGAGCGGACTATCTCATCTATTCTTTTCAGGGCTTCCTCAAAGGAAAGCTCGCTCTTACTTTTTGCCATTTTCAGTCCTTTCCGTCTCGGTGACCGTGCTGTAAATCACGCCGTCCGAGACCTTTGTTTCGATCAGGTCCCCCGTCGATACGGCATCGGTGGTCTTTACCACCTTGCCGCCCGAGAACGCCACGCTGTATCCTCTTGAAAGCACCGCCAGGGGGTTCAGCGCCCCAAGCGCCGCCGCGCCGGTCTTGTATGCGGTGGTCTTTCTGCCCACGATAAGCTCGATGCTCTTATCAAGGCTGTCGATGTAAGAGGACAGGATTATTCTTCGGTTGTCCAGGGTATTGAGGGGCGAGCGGAGGGATTTTGACTTTTCAAGTGCCTCCAGCCTCGTTCTCTTTTGTCCGACTATTGAGGAAATGAGGAAATTCATTCTGCTTCCTCTGTCCTCTATCTGCTTTTTCAGCTCCGCCGACTCGGGCACGGCAAGCTCTGCCGCCGCCGAGGGGGTCGATGCGCGGACGTCTGCCACGAAATCGCAGATAGTAAAATCGCTCTCGTGTCCCACCGCCGAGATGATGGGCAACTCGGAGGCAAAAACGATTCTCGCCAGAGCCTCGTTGTTGAACGCCCAAAGGTCCTCGATAGAACCGCCGCCGCGACCGATTATGATAAGGTCAACCGACCTTTTCTCGTTGAAATACTTTATTCCTTTTGCAATGCTTGCGGGCGCGCCCTCGCCCTGAACCAGCGCGGGATATACCACCACCGTGCAAAGAGGAAATCTTCTGCCGATGATATTTTTCATATCCTGTATCGCCGCGCCCGTTGGGGACGTAACGATACCCACGCGCATGGGAAGTGCGGGCAACGGCTTTTTGTGCGCGGGGTCGAAAAGCCCCTCCGTTGCCAGCTTTGCTTTCAGCTGCTCATATGCAAAATAGAGAGAGCCTACGCCGTCGGGCTGAATATCGTCTGCATAAAGCTGATAAACGCCGTCACGCTCGAACACGGAGATTCGTCCGTGAACGATGACCTTCATGCCGTTCTCGGGCAGAAAGGCAAGCTTTTGCGCGCTGGTGCGGAACATTACCGCCTTGACGGCTCCCCCCTCGTCCTTGACCGAGAAGTAAAAATGTCCGCTTCGATGATTGACGAAATTTGATATCTCGCCCCGCACGTATATATCTCCCAGCGCATCACTGCTCTCGATTATAAGCTTCACAAAGCCGTTGAGCTGAGAGACACTGATGACGTTTTTCTGATAAGGGTTCATTTTTTCTCCATTTGTCTGCGGCAAAGGAGTGCTACGCCCGCCGCGTTGTCGGATGAAAAGGCAGGCTCGGCAAAAAACTCGTTGCCGCTTTTTTTCAGCATGGTTTTAATAATGGAATTGCTCATAACACCGCCCGCATAGAGGACGGGCAGGTCGCCGTGCTTTGCTCTTAAATCCTCGGTCATGGCAAGAAGTGTTCTGCCGATGAAATCAAGCACGAATGCGGCGGTGAGATTTTTGTCCTGTGTGTCCTTATACAGATTTGCCGCAAGGTTTTCAAGCCCCGAAAGGTTGCAACTGCCGTCTTTGACGGAAATCTTTCCCTTGGGAATCTTTTTCTCATTTGAAAGAGCCAGTTTTTCAAGCTCGGGTCCGCAGGGGAAAGAAAGCCCAAGCATAACCCCCGCACGGTCAACCGCCTGACCCGCGTTGAGGTCAAGGGTCTCTCCGATGATCTTCACGTCAAAGCCGTCCGCTCTCGGGTGCACCAAAAGCGCCTCGGTGGTGCCGCCGGACACGTGGAAAGCAATAAAATCAGATTCAAGAAGCTCCCGATTTCCGCTTGAATAAACAGCCGCCATTATATGGCCGCTCTGGTGGGAAAAACCGCGCACGGGAATATCATAGCACCCCGCCGCAAAGGCTTTTGCCGCCGCAACTCCCGCCAAAAAGCAGGGCATATAAGCCCCCTGAGCGTCTCTGGGCTTCTCGGAAACGCCGACAGCAAGAGGCTCATAGTCACAAAGCTCCGCCGACAGCCTCTCCATCAGCACGGGAAGATTTTTCACGTGAGCAAAAACCGCGTCGCTTTGGCGAAGCCCCACCTCACCCGCCTTTACGGGTAGCGGAAGTTTCAGATTCGCGCGCACCTCGCCATCCTTCGTGCAAATTGCCGCCGAGGTCGTATAATTGCTGGTGTCAATCCCCACAAAGCAGGGAATCTTACCGCTCGGCATTATCTTCCTCGGGAAGTGTATTCTTTACCGCGTTGAGAACGCCGTTGACAAAGGCTCTCGCCTTGTCCTCGTCGTACTTTTTTGCCAGCTCAAGCGCCTCGTTTATAGATACTCTCACGGGAATATCTTCCATGAAAAGCATCTCGTAAACAGCCAGGCGAAGAATCGCACGGGAGACGTGAGTCATTCTCTCGGTCTTCCAACCGACGGAGCATTTAGCGATAAGAGCGTCAATATCCGTGATGTTGTCCGCAATACCGAAATAGACGGTCTTTACGTACTTATTCTTGGGAATCTCAAGGTTCTTGACCGTATTTGCATACAGCTCTTCCCTCTCCTCCTCAGCTCTGAATCCGCTCTCAAAAATAAGGCTGAACGCCGCCTCTCTCGCTTCTCTTCTTGTCATCTTTTCAGGCATTTTTTATCCTTTCTTACGCCCGCAGGCACACTTATACATTATATCCTATATATTTTAATACTTTTTCTCAAAAAAGTCAACAGAAAGTGTGAATATTTTCATGAATATTCATTATCCGTTGAATATTTTCTTCCAAGGGAACACAATCCGCGAATTATGTCGCAAAAGGTATTGAAAAAAAACCGTTTTTGTGATAATATAATTATATATACGATTTTGCGAGGTATAAAATGAAATTACTCAAAACAATAGGCTCTGTTCTGCGCTCGGCGTGCGTGCTTTTCGCGGTCGTGCTGCTTTGCGCGTATGCGGCAATAATGCTCTTCCTCGACCCTGCCAAAGACGGTCTCCTGCCCCAGGTTGCATTCGGCATCTTCGGCTTTGCTGTTATGTTCTCCTGCGCAAATCACATCTATTTCAAAACCGAGCTGAACACGCTTCTCAGATATTTTATCCACCTTATAATGACTGTCGGCTCTGCTGTTGCCGTTTGCATGATTCCGAGCAAGGACAACGCTCCCGCGGCTCTGTTTATCGGCGTTTGCCTCACCCTCATTCACGTTCTCTTCTTCCTCATCTACAACATAAAGACCATGGGAAAGAGCAAAAAGGAAGAATACAAGCCCGTATATGACAAGCTCAAAAAGGACTGAAAATGAAAAGATACGACAATATAAACTATTCGCTTTTTCTTAAATTGATCTGCATAGTTTCGATCTTGGCGCTTGTTTTTGCCATAGCGGTGGTTATGATCGGCGTTTTCTTCTCGGCAGATTCAACCGAGAGCGAAATCTACGAAACACACATAATACTCCCCGAGGGCACCGACATAAGCACCTCGGACACCGAAGATATTCCCGCAGACACACAGCCAACCCCACCGGAGACGGACGAGGGGACCGATACGGAAGCTCCCGACACAGAGGAACCCGCGCCCGACATCCCTACTCCCACGATTATTGAGGAGAGTGAGGATATGGGACAGGAATATCAGGACAAAATAGTTTTCGTGGTTGATGCAACAAACGTAGGTCTCCGCTCCTACGGCGTCCTCAGCGACGGCAAGAACACCTCTCAGGTCTGGAGGACCACCGGCGGCACTCTCACCTTAACCGACGTTTGCTCAAAGAAGATAATCTATCCTCAAAGCGGCGTTGAGATGACTATTGCCGAAGCGGCGGCAAAAGCAAAGCCCGAATACATGGTCATTGCTCTGGGCTTTGAGGGGATCAACAACATATCGAGCGAAAACAGGGCGGCAGAATACACCGCGCTCATAAATGCAATCAAAGCGGCATCGCCCGACACCAAGATCATGCTTCAGTCAATCTATCCCATTGCCGCAAGAGTCAAGGCAAAGGTGACAAACGCAAAAATCGACGAGGTGAACAACGGAGTTCTGTCAATAGCCCGGTCAAACGACGTAAAATACCTTGACACCTGCGAGATTCTCAAGGACGAGAGCGGTGCAATGAAGGAGGAATATGACAACGGCGGCACAGGCTGGAATTTGAACCGTGAGGGCTTTGAAGCGGTTCTCAAATACATAAGAACCCACGCGTACAAATAATATTCAAGTCGAAAATTTTAGCAAAAAAATGCAGAAGAACGGACTTTTTTCCGTCTTCTGCATTTTCTGTTTTTGCATGGAAATTTAAGATTTCCGCTATGTTTCAGATAGCCCGCGGCTATTGATTTTGACCTCTCGCCGTGTTATTCTACTTTTCGCACCGAGAAAGTGCGGCACCCTCACCTGACCTGAGGGGAGCCGCACACAACCAAGGTGTAATAAATTATTTTCCGGGAGGAACAAACACAAATGCAAAAATCAAGAAAACTTTTTGCTCTGTTGCTGTCCGTCCTTATGATACTCGGAACGGTATCCGCAACAGTGATCTCGGGCTCGGCGAAGTCCTTTGACGACGTAGCGCCCGAATCTCAATACTCGGAGCAGATTGAGATTCTCTCCGACATGGGCATTATCCTCGGCACGTCCGACAACGAATTTTCGCCTGACGAAAACGTGTCAAGAGAGCAGATGGCTCTCCTGCTCTACCGCCTTATGACAGGCAAGGATAACGCAGGCAGAGTAAACACCTCTCCCTTCACCGACCTCTATGAGCCAACCTACAACGGAGCGATTTCCTGGGCAAATGCCAACGGCTTTATCCTGGGAACATCTGACACGACCTTTGATCCTGTGGGCGGTATCACGCTTCAGGATGCTCTGGCTATGATAACAAGAGCGTTGGGGCAGACAAACGACAAGACTGCCGCAGGCTATCCCTGGTCTTACATAGACATCGGCACAAGAATCGGTCTGACCGGGGGACTTGAAGACATCGAGTACACCGACACGCTCACAAGGGCACAGACGGCGGCTGTTATCTTCAACGCTCTAACCGCTGACTATCTCATCGCAAACAATACCTCCGGCACCACCGTAACAAGAGTTACAACGGTTCTCTCCGAGGTATACGGCTACAAGGCAGGCGTAGCGCAGATCGTCGCGACAAACAATGCTTCTCTTGCAGGCTACGACAAGGTGGTCAAGAACGGCTATGTTCTTGCAGATGTTGACGGCACAGCCACCCACATTCTCGCCTCCGATCTTGGAATCACGGGTGATACAACAAGTCTCATGGGCGAGAACTTCACGGTGTTCTACAAAACAAACGCAAGCACGGGCATCTCCTCCGTTCTTGCATCCGCCAAGTACGGAAAGACCGAGAAGCACAACGCTTTCACATACGACAGCGGCAAAACCTATGTCAAGATCGGCGGCACAAAGTACAACGTAGTTGAGAGCTTCTCCGACGCTACTGCCACCAACGAAAACGAGCTGATCGTATATCAGGTGCAGTCGAACGGCTATTTCACCAAGGTTGCGTCAAACGAGGCTCTGGTTGCTCTTGAGGGTTACTTTTCGATCAAGCTCATCTTCGACGGTGCGGTGGCAAAAACCGCCGTATTCACTCCCCTCTCCATCGGCGAGCTGAAGATCACAAACGGTGCCATTAACATCGCAGGCAACAAGACCGAAGGCGAGCTGACGGGCGGCTTTGTGAATTCCCACGGTGCTGTGAGCGGCGACTACGTTCTTTACAATTACAGTGCAGACACGTCCCGTCTTGTAATTGAGGAGAAGCTTGACGTCGTAAAGGGCGTTCAGGTCTCCAGAAAGACTTCTGCAAGTGCAGTTGTAGGCGGCAAGACGTATCAGCTTGGCGTTACGGGCACAGCACAGGATGCGGCAACCGTTCACGCTTCTCTGAGCGTGGGCGAGGACGTAAGCCTCGTGGTATTTGGTGACCGTATCGTGGCCGCTTACACCTCGGGTAGCTCCGCGATCTCCGACTACAGCTATCTGGTGGCGACAAGCGACCTTATCCCCGTCGTCTACAACGGCAAGATTGTCAACTACATGACAGCATTTATCGGCGGTGCCGACATGGGCATTCATGTGTCAAACACCTCCGTAACAGTAGGTCAGGTATACCGCTACGCAGAAAAGGACGGCGTGCTCACGCTCACTGCTCCCGACAACGACGAATTCGCTCCCTCCGACGCGATCAAGATCGTGATTCCCTCCGCCTCCTCCGTAACTGTCGGCAAGGGCAGCAACGTGTACTTCACACTTTCGGGCAGCGGCGCTGACCTCGATTTCATCACAGACAGCGACACAACCATCATCGTCAAGACCGAGAGCGGCTACGTATACCGCCACGGCACACTCACCTCCGATATCAGAGTGGCTGACGGCGCAAAGGTGGTGGCAGTCGCACAGGACTGTCGGGGCTCCGTTGAGAAGCTCAGCTTCCTCTACGTATCAAACGGTTCTATCGAGTACGCGACAAGCGACGTAAACTACGTTCAGGTTCTGTCCTCCGACGGTTCCGAGCTTGTCGGCGGCAAGGAGCTTTACGTATACAAGGCTTACAGCTTTGGCAACGGCAAGATCGAGGCGTTCTACTCCGAGAGCAATACTCTCGAGAGCGGCAAGACATACCTTCTCGATGAGAACGGCAACGTTTCCAATACCGAGAAGTCTCTTGCAAGCGGAATTGTAAACGGCCTTGCGGGCAACGTTATCACAATCGGCTCTGCAAGCTACAACCTTGCGTCCGACGTCAAGATCTCCAAGATTGAGGCAGTGACAAACGGTCACACCGTAAGGACGCTCAATGCAAGTGAGCTCTACGGCATGACGGTAAGCTTTGTCACAAGCGGCAATTCCGTTACACACATCGTAGTAAACGGCTAAAAAAATTCGGCGGCACTATGTGCCGCCGTTATTTTTTTCTTTCATGCTGCTCACAAACAGTCCGATGAGGATAAGCACCATTCCCGCGCCCGCGTAAAATCCTACGCCGCTTCCGTCGTAGATCACCTGCGCTATCAGAGTGACGATAGGCATGACGAACAGATATTTGCTGGTCACCGTTGCGCCCAGGGTGTCAACCGAGTGATTCCAGGTTCTAAAGCACACAGCCGACGCGCCGATGCCAAGGAACAGCAGATTTGCGGCGTTCAAGGGCTTGAGCGCCAGCGAAAAATCCAGGTCTGCCATGTCGTGCAGAGCAAATGGGATCAGGGTAAGCACGGTGTAGAGAAATATCCTTCTCGTCACCAGATATTCGTCAAGAGCGAATTTGGCTATTCGCTTGATTATGACCGAATAGACTGCCCACAGCCAGGTGGCCGCAAAGATTATCACGTCGCCCAGCAGACCCGTCTCAAGTGTGCCCGCGTCTCCGAAGGTGATGAAGAAAACGCCCAAAAGCGATATGCCCATACCCACAAAAAGGCTTTTCGACAGCTTCTCGCCCAGGGCAAAATGTGCCACGATGGCCGTGGACACAGGTGCCGTTGAAATTATAAACGATGCGCTTGCGGGGCTGGTGTAAAGAACCGACAGGTTCTCAAGAAACTGATAGAGCGATGCTCCCGCCACCGACGCCGCAAAAAAATGAAGCTCGCGCCGCCATCCTTGCCACAAAAGGGGCTTTGGGTTTATCGCCCACAGGGCAATATATGCGATCCCGTAGCGGAATACGAGTATTTCCAGCGCCGAAAAGTCTATCAGAAGATATTTTGTGTTAAGAAAGGTCACGCCCCAGATTAAAATCGAGATCAGAGCGTAGCCGTGATTTATTATGGTTGATTTTTTCACTTCGTTCTCCTATATATGGCGGTCGCAAATGTGATTGCCATCATCAGCCTCCCTTGTGTAAAGGGAGGTGGCACGGCGGAGGCGTTCCCCGAAACGAGTTCGCGAGTTTTGGGGCGCTCTTGCCGTGACGGAGGGTTTGTTGTACGCGCCGTCCATCAAATACAACCCCTCAGTCAGCTTTGCGGACAGCTCCCCTTA
>CAZISP010000011.1:0-10810 GCA_964541955.1 uncultured Lachnospiraceae bacterium | reverse complement strand
AGAATAGTCCCTGCCTGAGCGACGCCAAAACCGTTGCCCCCTTAACAAAGCCAAGGCATTGGTAAAGCTGATTTACGTAAGTGGAATATCCAAGGAAAGGAAGCGTTATGCTTATGTAGAAAAGCATACGTACGCCGATCTCCACCGTTTCGCGGGTTTCCGGTCGGAACAGTTCAATAAGGCTCTCAGAACAGAACACAAGAACAAGTGATGCAAGGATAGAAACGCCTGTTCCAAGCACTGTCGCCACCCAAAAAGCCTCTTTAACGCGCTTGTTCTTCTTTGCGCCGAAATTATATCCCGCAACAGGCTGAAATCCATGCCCGATACCGAGCACAAAGCTGCGAAGAAGCATGTAAAGCTTGTTGGCAATACCCACAGCGGCGATGGCCGCATCTCCATAGGGCTTGACCCGAATATTCAGAAGAGTGGTTGCAAGGCTTCCGAGCCCCTGTCGGAAGACGGTCGGGAGTCCGGTCTTTACAATAAGAATGTAGTCTTGAATCTTGAAACTGATGTATTTTGGAGATATTTTGACGATACTTTTGCCCGAAACATAAACGGACATCAAAATGCAAAAGCTGACAAATTGGCTGATTACGGTAGCAAGCGCCGCACCCGCAACACCCATATTTAACTCAAAAATAAAAATCGGATCAAGGAAAATGTTCAGCACACCGCCTGCGGTCAGACCGATCATTGAAAAGTTGGCCTTCCCCTCTGCTCTCATCACGTTATTCAGCACAAAAGACGCACACATTACAGGTGCGCCGAGTAAAACGATAAAGGCATAGTCCACGGCATAGGGCAATATTGTCTCGGTCGAGCCGAAAGCACGAAGGAGCCCGGGAAGATTGATCATTCCGCCGCCTGTGAGAAGAAGCCCCATAAATACGGCGGCAAAAACCGCGCAGGACGCATATTTTCCGGCATTCTTGTCATCCTTTTCTCCGAGCTTCATGGAAACAAGGCTTCCTCCGCCCATTGCCAAACCAAAGCCAATAGCTTGAAGAATGGACTGTAAGGCGTAAACTATAGAAACCGCGCCGATGGCGCTGTCACCGAGACTCGTAACAAAAAAGGTGTCCGCCATATTATATATGGAAGTGATCATCTGGCTCAGAACCGTTGGCAAAGATAGCCTTACGACGAGCTTTGCGACAGAGTCCTCGGTCATGCGTTTATATTCTTCTTCGGGAGTTATGCTTTTCCCCAATCAAATCGCCTCCGAAAATTTCAACTGACCTAAATTATATCACGAAAAAATGTTTTTTTCAATGAAATTTAGCTTCAAATGTTAATTTTTTTGCTTTTTTATCGACAACGAATCATTTTTGCGATAAAATATAAAAATATAACGGATAGGTTGGTGATATTTTTGAAAACAGGACTGGTTTTAGAGGGCGGTGCCATGCGCGGAATGTACACGGCGGGCGTTCTTGATACTTTTTTGAAGCACGGAATAGCCTTCGACGGCATCGTCGGAGTTTCGGCAGGCGCGCTTTTCGGCGTAAATTATCTTTCGAATCAACCGGGCAGGGTTATCCGATACAACAAAAAATTCAACGGCGACAAAAATTACATGGGCCGGCGCCCTCTTTTGCGCGAGGGTAACATCGTCAGCACAAAATACGCATACGAAACGGTGCCGAGAGAGCTTGATGTTTTCGATGATGATACATACAAAAGCTCGAAAGTTCCTTTTTTCGCGGTTGTGACGAATATGGAAAGCGGCGAGGCGGAATATATCCGAATAAAGAGCGTTTTCGACCAAATGGACACGTTGCGCGCGTCAGGCTCAATGCCCTTTGTCTCCCGCCCCGTGACCATCGGAAACGGGCGATATCTCGACGGCGCAATTGCCGACAGTATCCCCTTCAAGTGGATGAAAGAACAGGGTCACGACAAAATAGTTGTCATACTCACCCGTGACATAAATTACAGAAAAAAATCCATGTCAAAGCCGCTGAGCAAACTTTTGTACGGCAAATATCCGAAATTCCTTGAAAAAATGCTCTCTCGACACGCTATGTACAACTCGTCTGTCAGTGAGCTTTGCGAGTGGGAGAAAAACGGCGAGGCATTCGTCATCAGACCCTCGGAAAAAATCGACATAAAAAGGATAGAAAAAGACCCCGATAAGCTCCAGGCGGTCTACGACCTCGGCATAAAAGACGCCGAGGCAAAGCTTGAAAAAATGCGTGAATATTTATGCGGATAAAAAAAGGACAGCTATCACTGTCCTTTTTTTCTGTATTCAAGAGGAGAGACATCGCACTTCTTCCTAAAGGCGGTGCTGAAAGCGGCAGGGTTTGAGTATCCGCATTTTTCCGCTATCTCCGCAACCGAAAGCTCACTGCCCAGAAGCAATTTTTCCGCTTCGTGAATGCGCGTCTGAGTAAGATATTCGCTGATCGACAGTCCTGTCAGCTCTTTGAAAATATGCTCTAAATAAAAATGGCTGTATTTCAGCTCGTCGCCGATTGATTTGAGCGTTATCCTTTGGTCGAGATTTCGTGCAATGTATTGCATTATCTGACGTGTCAAATGGGCTTTTTTTGTGGCGGCGGCATCGGTAGACACGCCTCCATGCACGTGATTTCTCGTGAGAAGTGCCATGATCTCCTGGCAATTTGCCATTATGATGCTTTTATAATATGGCTTTTTTTCGGCAAATCCGAGAGATATTTTATCAAACAGCGCATATATCTCATCATCGCAAAACAGCGTATCATACGATATTTCACAGGGATCAAAGCCCCACTCGGTACAAATCTTATAGTTTATGATAAGGCAATCGAGAACGCATTTCCCCTCCGTGATGCTTACACGGTGAAGATTGTTCGAGCTGACAACGGCTATTTCCCCCGCCGACGTTCTTATAACGTCCGTATTGATATGAACGTTTCCCGTGCCCTCGACCATTCGAAGAATCTCTATACCCTCATGCCAATGGGCTCTGCCGCTGCCGACGATATGGCGCGCCTCCAGAGGAACCGGTATGTCGGGGTTCCCTTTCGCGTAGACGCAGTTTCGATGAAACTTTATGGGAAATTTTATATCGGAATAATTGTGACGCTCATACATCGCTCTGAATTTCCTTTCAAAACTTGTTTTCAAAAGCATTTTACCATAAAACCGTAAAAAAAGCAAGAATAAAAGCAAGATTACAAAAGAATAACACAAGAAAACAAATTGACGGACGAAAAATACCGAGGTATAATGAGATTGAAAAATAAATTAAAAGGAAATCACACACATGAAACTCGGAAATTGCGTTGTTTACAGAAGTAACGAAACCATTGCAGAACAGCTCAGAAATCTAAAAAACTGCGGCTTCGACAGCTGCCAGCTTGTGTCCTGGTTCCCCAAGCTCTGGACGCAGGAGAGTGCACGGCTCATCGAAAGAGCCACAAAAGAGCTTGAAATCACCGTGTCGGGATTCTGGTGCGGCTGGGAGGGTCCCGCCGACTGGAATTTTTACAGCGGTCAGCTTACCCTGGGGCTCGTTCCTCCCGAATACAGACAGATGAGAATCAAGAATCTTTGCGACGGTGCTGATTTCGCCAAGAAGCTTGGCATAACGGATGTCATCACACACATGGGCTACATTCCCGAGAACCCCTACGACCCCAATTTTGCGCCCCTGTGCATTGCCATTCGCACGGTGGCACGCCATTGCAAGGCAAACGGACAGTATCTCCTGTTCGAGACGGGTCAGGAGACACCGGTTGCAATGCTTCGCTGCTTTGAGCAGGTGGGAGAGGACAACCTCGCCGTAAACCTTGACACGGCAAATCTCGTCCTTTACGGAAAGGCAAACCCCGTTGACGCGCTCCACATGCTGGGCAAGTACGTCCGCAACATTCACGCAAAGGACGGTCTCTACCCCGTGAACGGTCACGATCTTGGCAAGCAAACGCCTATCGGAGAGGGTGTCGTTGACTTCCCTGCTTTTATTAAAAAGCTGAAGGAGATAGGATACGATTCCTACATCACTATCGAACGCGAGATCAAGGGCGGCGCAAGCGACAGCGAAATTCTTGCGGCAAAAGCATATCTTGAAAAGCTTATTGAGGAGGCTTAATAAATATGAAGAAGATCAAAATAGGCGTTATCGGCGTCGGAAACATTTCCCGCTCTCACTTGGACGGCTACAAGAACGATCCCCGTGCGGAAATATATGCGTTCTGTGACATCGATCCCGCCCGTCTTGAGTTCATGGGTAAGGAATACGGGGTGACAAACCTTTACACGGACATTGACGAGATGCTCTCTCTCCCCGAGCTGGAGGCTGTCAGCGTTTGTACCTGGAACAACTCCCACGCCGAGTGCGCCATCAAGGCGATGAAGGCAGGCAAGCACGTTCTGTGCGAAAAACCCATGGCTCTCAATACCGAGCTGGCGGAAGAAATGAAGAAGGTATCCGAGGAAACGGGTAAGCTCCTTATGATTGGATTTGTTCGCCGTTTCGGTGACGACTGCGCCCTGCTAAAGGAATACAATGACACAGGCTTCTTCGGCGATCTTTATTACATAAAGGTTCGCAATCTTCGCCGCAACGGTAATCCCGGCGGATGGTTTGGCGACAAGGCTCTCTCGGGCGGCGGTCCTCTTATTGACTTAGGCGTTCACGTAATCGACCTTATGTGCTACGTTATGGGCGAGAACGTAAAGCCCGTGTCGGTGTTTGGCGCAACCTTCAACAAGCTCTCAAACCGCCCCGACGTTCTTGACAAGCCTCCTTATATGTCACAGAGTGCAAAACCGGGTGATGTTTGCAACGTAGAGGATCTGGCAACAGCACTCGTTCGCTTCGACAACGGTGCGGTGATGTCTATTGAGGTTGCCTTCTGTCTCAATCTTCCGAGCGATGAATCCGATATAGCGATATACGGTTCAAAGGCAGGCGCTTCATTCAGACCCGGACTCGTTCTGAGCACGAACACGGGCAACAGAATGTCCAACATTGAGCTGTGCGGCAAATCCGAGTTTGATTTCAGGAAAAGCTTCAGAGCGGAAATTTCTCATTTCCTTGACTGCGTTGCGGACGGCAAGGCGTGCAGAAACCCCGCAAAGGACGGCGTGAAGCTCATGAAGATTCTTGACGCTGTTTACAAGTCTGCCGAAACGGGGCATGAGGTTGCAATCGAAATCTAAAATACGCTTATTCCAAAGGCTTCGAGAAATCGAAGCCTTTGCTTTTCGGTTAATTTTCTGTTTTATATTGATTTATTAACAAATTTGTGATATGATGAGCTGTGGTATTTATTCGGGCGCGTTTTCATATACTTGAAAAAAATGCAAAGGACAACTTATGACGGATAAATATCGCTCGGAGCTTTTTTCAAGAATCAAAAAACTCAATTTTACAAACGCTTTGGTCATTCGGCAAGCGCTCGGTCTTTTTCTGCTTTTCTGCGCGTTTTTTGCCGTTGGATTTTTTTCCGGACATCTGATAAAACCGGGAAATGACGCCGACGGTGTCGTTTGCGAATTTTTCTGCACGAGCTTCAAGGACCTGGGTTTTTCGAATAGCATAAAGAGGATGGCCGCTTTTTCACTGCCCGATTTTCAGATGGCTCTTATCATTCTGCTCTCGGGCTACACCATGGCGGCGTTTCCCGTCTCCGTCACGTGCCTGTCCTGCATGGGCGCATGGAACGGTTACGTATTCTCAAATTTATTTAGATTGCTTATTTGTTCAGGGGGGTTATCCGGCGGCGGGGCAACCTTTGCTTACATATCATTCTGCAAGCTCTGCGTTTTGATAACGATGATTTTTCAGGCGATCCGAGCAACGGATTTCTCATACAGATATTCAGAGCTGTACAGGAGGGTTTCGAGACCGTTCACGTCGCCGCTGTCCGCAAATTACGCCTTGAACGCCCTGTCCTGCGCGGGAGTCACGGTCGCACTCAATATTCTGTTTTTGATTTTTCAATTTATATCCCCCTCGGCATATATTTGAAGAAAGGAATTTTTATTTTGGAAGACAACAAAAAGTTTAAGCTTTTCAAAAGAAAAGAAAAAAAGGATATTACGCCCGAAGAGGTGGAAGCCGAAAGAAATGCCCCTAAAGGCATAAAATTATTCTTCAAGCTGCTGAAGAGAAATTTCGGCTCGCTGATATCCCTTAATTTAATGATGCTGTTTATGGTTATTCCGATCCTTGCAGCGTTTTATATTTATTTGCAGGGCGAAACGACTCCGTCCGTGACAAGCCCGCTCTATGCAACGTTGTACGGCGCGGATCTGATCATTGATTCCCCGGCAACCGAGCTTTTGAAGAACACCTTTGAAACTCGGCTTCTCTTCCCTGTCCACAATTCAATAGTTTATCCTGTTATCATCGGACTTGGCGTGTTGCTCGCCGTTACGTGGGGTTGGCAAAACGTCGGATCCACGTATGTTCTGCGAAGCATGGTTCGCTCGGAGCCCGTGTTCATATGGTCGGATTATTTCTTTGCCATAAAGAAAAACCTCAAGCAAGGCTTCGTTTTGGGAATCATTGACTTTGCGATCATTGCGGTTCTGACCTTCGACATCATGTGGTTTTCGGGAAACACCGGCGGTTTCGGGCAGGACGTTATGTATTTCTGCACCGTCGGACTTGCCATTCTCTACATTTTTATGCGTTTCTATCTTTACATCATGCTCATCACCTTTGATCTCAGCATTCTGAAGATGTTCAAAAACGCTTTGATTTTCACAACCATCGGAATAAAGAGAAATATTATGGGCGGGCTCGGAATCCTTTTAATGGCGGCACTGAACTTTGCTCTCATACTGCTTTTGCTTCCTATGGGTGTGGTTGTTCCGTTGATACTTCCCGTTTTTTATTTCCTGTCCTTCTCCGCATTTATCGCGGCGTACTCGGCATATCCGAGCATACAGAAATACATGATCGATCCCATAATAGCGGAACAGATCGGATAAAATTTAACCGAGGCTCATCGCCTCGGTTTTTTTAATTTATCAGCTCGCTTACCGTCACAAATTCATATCCGCGCTCCTGCAGAGCGGGTATGATCAGCTCAAGCGCTTTTGGCGTCGGACTGTTGTAGCCGATATAATCGTGCATCAGAATTATATCGCCGCCGTCGATGTTCTGCATAACGTTGTCGTAAATATTTCGAGGGGTTGAATGCGCCCAATCCCGCGTGTCAACCGACCATAAAATAACCGAATAGCCAAGGGCAGCAGCACTTCTCTCTACCGCCTCACCGAAGGCGCCCTCGGGCGGTCTGAAAAGGACTGTGTGATATTCGCCCAGGCTGTATATCATGTCGTCACATCGAGTCATCTCGCTCAGAATCTGACTTTCGCTCATGCTTTTTACGGTGCGATGGGTATACGTGTGATTACCTATCTCGTGTCCTGCGTCCACAACAGCTCTTGCCGCATCGGGATAGTAGCCGATATTTTGTCCAACAAAGAAAAAGGTTGCTTTTACGCCGTATTTTTCAAGAATTTCAAGGATCTGCCCCGTGTAACGCGGGTGCGGTCCATCGTCAAAGGTCAGGGCGATCCTTTTGTTGTTTCCGTCCTCGCTGTGAAATATGGTTCTTGTTTCCGTCGCAGAAACGCGCAAAGAAAGCAGAACTACGGTAAGTGCAAGGAAAAGAATCTTGATGCTTTTCACGGCTGTTCCACCAACTCGTCAAGCGTTCCGAAACGGTAGCCCATTGCCCGAATCTCCGTGATCACCGAGTCGAGTATCGAAGCGTTGGTCTCGGACGTTGGGTGAAGAAGGATCACCGAGCCGTTATGAACGTTGTCGAGAATTTTCTTCTTTGCAAACTCGTATGACGGCTGCTTTGCATTATCCCAATCGGCGTAAGCAAAGCTCCAAAAGACGGTTTTATACCCCATTTTATTTACGATTTCAAGACTTTTTTTGTCGAAACACCCCTCCGGAGGTCGGAAATATCCCGCCATTTCCTCTCCTGTAAGCTCTTTGTAAGCATCGGACAGCTTGGTAATTTCTTTTTCAAGCTCCTCCGCGCTTATTTTGGCGATATTTTTGTGATAATAGGTGTGGTTGCAAACCAGATGTCCTTCCTCGTTCATTCGCTTGACGAGCTCGCCGTCTTTTTCAATGAGATTTCCCAAAATAAAGAACGCCGCATGGACCTCTTGCTCCCTTAACGTGTCCAAAATACGGCTTACATTTCCGTTTTCATACCCCGCGTCAAAGGTCAGATAAACCACCCTGTCCTCGCTCTCGTCCGTAACATTTTCATCGATATAATATCCCCCCAGCTCCTTTATAAACGACATTTCCGGATCGCAGGACGGACGGAGATGGTTTTTTTCTCTCGCACAGTACCAGCTATATGCCCCCGACGATGCCGCGGCAACTATGGCAAAAAGTATAGCTATGCCAAGCGCTAACGCTGCCGTCGGCAAAATTTTATATTTCATTTTAACCTCCATTCCGCCGCCAACGCGGCGACAAAAATTTGGGGGAAACACTTTGAACCGCTTCGGCGGCATAATGGGAGCAGGTCCCATTTTGCAAGTGTTTTACACGCGTGAAATAACTCAGCTTACAGTTTATTATCGCTTTGTTTCACGCTACCCTCCCTTCTTTATTTATTGTTCCTTTTTTTCTTGTCTTTTGTCAGAAAAAATATGCTCTGCCTTGAAGGTTTTGCATAATTCAAAATTATTTTGTCAGCGGTTGCCGAATGTTCATAAAATTGTCACAATCATGATATATAATGTGCGGGAATGGGGGTGGTAGCTTGAAAAAAAACGCCAATACCTTTGAGCGAAAAGAAAAAAAGATAATGATCGACAAATCTGTCTTCCCCGCCCTCTCCGAAAGGATCAAGGAATATCTGATCCCCGATAAATATAACGACGGCGGCAAGCCTTATGAGATCTGCAACATATATTTTGACAACGATCGGGGCGACGTTATTCGAAATTCCGTCTCAAAACCAAAATACAAGGCAAAGCTGAGGCTCAGAAGCTACGGAACTCCGACGCCGGACGACAACGTTTTCTTTGAAATAAAAAGAAAAACCAACAAAATAGGCACAAAACGCCGCGCTATTCTTCCTCTTTGCCGTGTCTATGATTTTCTGGAGACAAGAAAGATACCCGAGGATGAAAATTATATAAATCGGCAGGTTCTGTCGGAGATTTTATACTTTATGGAAACATATAACGCAAAGCCGAAAACTTTTGTTTCATATAAGCGTTATGCCTTTTATTCAAAAGACGATCCAAATCTCAGAATAACCTTTGATACAGATATCGTTTCCAGAAGACACGATCTTCGTCTTGATCTCGGATCCTTTGGCGAGGAGCTGCTCCCCTCCGACAAAATGCTTATAGAGATCAAATTCACGGGAAGCATTCCCTTATGGCTTTCGCATATTTTGTCCGATTTCGGACTTTCGATCGGAAGCTTTTCGAAAATCGGCTACGAGTACAATAAAAACCTGCGACAGACAGCCGCAGAAAATGAAAGGAACACAAAATGAACAACGCAATTTGGTCTATTCCGACTTTATCACTTCCTCTTATAGATTTTTTCAAGATCTTCACGGTTTCCGTTTTCTGTGCGGTAATCGTTTCGCTTACATATATCATCGCGCGCAGAAAGACGGGTTACCGTCCTTCCGTGGTCTCTACGATTATGATGCTCGCGCCTGCCGTGTGTCTTATTATGCTCGTTGTGGGCGACAGTGCAGCCCGAGCTATCAGCATCGGCGGAGGCATCGCTTTTATCCGTTACAGAAGCACTCTTGAAGATCCGCGTGACCTTACTCACATTCTTGTGGCTCTCGCTTCAGGCATTGCCTGCGGAACAGGTCTTGTCGGCCTTGCGCTTTTGGCGGTGGCTATCATTTGCGCGATCTCGCTTATTGTCTCTTCTATCAATTTCGGCAGGATTAAATCGAGCGTTATGAGACTCAAAATCACTATCCCCGAGGATATCAATTTTTATGGAATTTTCGACGAAACTCTCGCAAAATACTGCAAGAGCTATGAGCTTGATTCCATCAAAACCGCCGACTTCGGAACACTCTGCGAGCTGACCTACACTATTAACATCAAGGACGTTGAAAAGCGCAAGGAGCTTATCGATGAGATAAGAGTAAGAAACGCAAATCTCAACGTTGTTCTCACGAGAAAGAATTTTGAAAAATGACTTTGAAACAAAACGGTGCTTGCGCCGTTTTGTTTTATTTTGTATAAAAAACCTCACTTTTGTGTACCCTTTTGGGCAAGAATACAAATGTACTTCGTTAAAATGTGAACAAAGTGTAACCTTTCAAAAAAATAATCGAAAAAGATTGAAAAGCTTAGTAAAATATGGTATCATTAAAATAGGAAAATTTGGGTATTCACAACCATTGCTTTCCTGATTTTCTCGAAACAAAAATAAAAAAATATACATTTTATCAAGGAGAAATTACCATGACAAACAACAAGCACGTACTTGCCTGGATCGATGAGATGGCTGCTATGGTTCAGCCCGACAAGATCGTATGGATCGACGGCAGCGAGGCTCAGGCTGAGGAGCTGAGAGCTGAGGCTTGCTCCACAGGCGAGCTTATTAAGCTCAACCAGGACGTACTCCCCAACTGCTACCTCCACAGAACAGCAGTAAACGACGTTGCCCGTGTAGAAGGCAGAACCTTCATCTGCACATCCAAGCAGGAGGACGCAGGCAACATCAACAACTGGATGGAAAAGAACGAGTGCTACGAAAAGCTCTCCAAGCTCTACCGTGGCTCTTACAAGGGCAGAACAATGTACGTTATTCCCTACTCCATGGGTGTTGTTGGCT